>JAOUFA010000217.1 GCA_029858545.1 Betaproteobacteria bacterium | reverse complement strand
GAGGATGAGGGGGCCGTCCATCGATTTCACCTGTTCCGCAGCACATTTTGCCAATCCCGCGAGACCTTGGCAATGACCCGAAAAACAACGAGCTACGAGACCTCCCTCACCAGCTTTGCAAGCTATCTCGCGAGCGGTGCGATGTCACCGCTTGCCGACCGCGTCCTTGAATCCCTGCCCAGCGGCAAATGCCGGAATCTTCCTCGCGGAAATCTTGATTTCCTTGCCGTTGAGCGGACTGCGGCCGGCGCGAGCCTTGCGATCGCGCGGAAGAAAAGTTCCGAAACCGACGACCGTTACCCGGTTGCCTTTGGCAACATTCGTGACGATCGTATCGAAGATCGCGTTGACCGCATCGCCCGCTGCAGTAGCGCTCACATTGCTCGCCCGCGCGGCAACCCGCACCAAGTCCGCCTTAGTGATCACGATAGGCATGAAATCTCCCGTTTGCGCCGGCGACCGTGCGCCGACATCTCCCCCTACACCACTCGCGAGGCCCGGGCCCCGCGCCCCCGCGCATCGTAGCGAATTCGTGCATCGAAGACAATGAAATACTCGGCACGAGCACAGCAAGCGGCGGCCCGACAGTTATGTGTTAGTTTACTGTTGTCGGGCCACGACAGTTGCGTTGCGCTTGGTACCCGTGCGCGAATCGGGACATTTGCGCGATTTGCGGCGCGCCCGGTCTCCCTCGTCATCGATGCGGGTCGGTTCACACAACTCGGAGGACTAAATGAAGATATTCATGCGTGCTGTATTGTTTCCTGCGTGCTTGCTTGCGGCTTTTGCCGCCCTCGCACAGGACTATCCGACCCGCCCCGTACGGATCATCGTGCCGTTTGCCGCCGGCGGACCGGCCGACATCTACGCCCGCTTTCTTGCCCAGCGCCTTCACGAATCGCTCGGACAGTCGTTCTTCGTGGAGGATCGTCCGGGCGCCGGATCGGTGGTCGGCACCGACGCGGCGGCGAAATCGGCGCCAGACGGCCATACCCTGCTCATGATGTCGAACACACACACCGTCAACGAGTCGCTGATTCCTAACAAACCTTTTCAGCTGCTGCGCGACTTCTCACCCATCGCGCCGGTCAATTACTCGGATCTGGTGATGGTCGTCCACCCCTCGGTCCCCGCCAAGACGCTCAAGGAATTCCTTTCGCTCGTCAAATCTCAACCGAAAAGTCTCAACTACGCCTCCTCGGGCCCGGGAACGCCCTATCACATGGCCGGCGAACTCTTCAAGGCGATGGCGGGCGTCGAGATCGTGCATATACCGTACAAGGGCAGTTCCGGGGCGCGGACCGACATCATGGGCGGTCAGGTGCAAATGATGTTCGACGCGATCACCACCATGGCGCCAATCGCGCAGGCCGGCAAGGTGCGTGCGCTCGCCACGACGGGTAGAACCCGATCTTCGGTCACTCCGAACCTGCCAACCGTGTCCGAAGCCGGCGTTCCCGGCTACGAAGCGGTCATCTGGCTTGGTCTGATGGCACCGGCGGCGACGCCGACTCCAGTGATCGAAAAGCTGAATGCGGAAGTCACGAAAATCGTCAATCAGCCGGACGTCACGTCGGCCTGGGCCAAGCAAGGCGCCGTCGCAATGAGCATGAGTACCGCAGCGTTCGGGCGGTTTCTGCGCGACGATATCACCAAGTGGGAAAAAATCGTCAAAGTCTCCGGCGCAAAGGTCGATTGACCGATCGCCTACGGATACCACGACGGCGCTACGCGACCACGCATATCGGGCAGCCGAGGCGCTCGCAGGCTTCGATCACCGAGTCTGCCAGCGCCTCGCGCGCCACAACAACCAAACCCACGCGCTCGGTGCGTAGCTGGCGCGTGACCGCCTGAGCAGTGATCTCGGCGATGCGTTCGCCGCGGGTATTCAATGCATCGGTATCTATCGCAACGCGGTCCTGTACGCGCAGCACCGGAGCGCCGCCGGTGACCTGCGCGATGACCTGCGCGGCACGCAAGGCGCGCTCGCCTGCCGGACCCGCGTTCGGCAGGACGGCGACCGCCACAGTCCCCGAGGTCCCCGCGGTGCGGGCTGCGGACATTTCCCATTCCGTCGCAGGGGCGAGACGCGTGCCGCGCCATAATACGACCGGCTCACCGGGAGCGGAGCGCTCCAGTGCCGCACGCAGCAGATTTCCGCGCACGACCTCCATTGACCAGGACAAGGCGAAGGAATCCGCGACCCGTCCGATGAGGCGCCGCGCACGTCGCGCCTGCGCGCGCCATGCGCGCTCCATCTCCTCGCGCCCAAGCGGCCTCAAACACGCCGAGGTGAAACCGATCTCGCGTGCAGCCGGGAAATCGGCCAGCCGCAACAGGCGTTCGTCCTCGACCAACACCGCGGCAAGAGACACTTCCAGACCCCTCGCCAGCGCCGCAGCAACTGTTACAACATTCCCCTGCGGCACTGCGTCGCCGAACGCCAGCACGATGCGCTCGATCGGTGATTCACCGTGACTCTCATTGCTCATTGCGCCGCGCATGCCTTCCCGAACGTGCCGCGCCCGCCTGTCGCACGAGGTTCGCCCGCAGGGTCCACAGTTCATCGAGGCGCCTAGCCACCGCACGGTTGACGCTCGGCGCGCGCTCCAGTGGATCGGCAGTTCCCGCGGGCATCCCGGTGAGCAGTTCTATCGCCTCGTCGACGCTGCGCACCGCGTAAACCGCGAAATGCCCGGTTCGTGCTGCGGCGATCACCTTCTCGTCGAGCATCAGGTGCTCGACATTCGCCGCCGGGACGATCACCGCATGTTCGCCGTTCAGTCCACGCGCCTCGCAGATGTCGAAGAATCCCTCGATCTTCTCGTTCACCGCGCCGATCGGCTGCACCTCGCCGAGTTGGTTGACCGAACCGGTTACGGCTATTGCCTGGCGAATCGGAATTCCCGCCAGGGAAGACAACAGCGCGCACAGTTCCGCGAGCGACGCACTGTCGCCATCGACGCGACTGTAGGTTTGTTCGAAAACCAGGCTCGCGGCAAGCGAATACGGTCGGTTGCGCGAAAACCGTGAAGCGAGAAACGCGGCCAGGATCATCACCCCTTTGGAATGAATTGCCCCGCCCAGTTCCACTTCGCGCTGGATATCCACGACATGCCCCTCGCCCAGCCGAGTCGTCGCGGTGATGCGCATCGGCTCCGCGAAGGCGTGATTGCCCAGTTCGAACACCGCGAGACCGTTCACCTGCCCGATTTTCGCGCCCGACGTGTCGATCAGCATGTGGTTGCGCAAGATCGCCTCCTGGACGCTCCTGTGCGCACGCTCGACGCGGCGTCGCTGCACATGCAGCGCCGATTCGACGTCTTTGGCCAGGATCGTCGCGCGGCCCGCCATGCGCGCGAGATGGTCGGCTTCGCCCAGAAGTTGCACGACGCGCTCTACTTGAGCCGAAAGCTTGCGCGCGTCCCCCGCTGCGCGCGAAGCAAAGTCGATCGTGCGCGCCGTCGCGCCACGATCTAGCGCCAGCATGTTCTCCCGCCGCGCGACCGACGCGATGAGACGTGCATAGCGCGCGACTCCCTCGACGCTGCGATCGACCGAGTCGGCAAAATCGGCAACCACGCGGAACAGTCTATCGAAATCCGGATCGTAGGCCTGCAGCAGGTAATACAGACGACGCTCGCCGAACAGGACCACCTTCACAGCGAGTGGGATCGGATCGGGATCGAGCGATGCCGTGGACGCCAGGCTGTACATCTCGGACAAGGATTCGAGGCGAATCTCGCGCCTGAGCAGCGCACGCTTGAGCGCTTCCCAGACAAACGGCTGCTGCAGAAGCTTTAACGCGTCGATCATCAGCACCCCGCCGTTGGCGCGGTGCAGGCCGCCGGGCTTGATCAGGCTGAAGTCCGTCGTCAGCATGCCGAAGTGCGCGACATGATCGGCGCGCCCGACCAGGTTCGCATGCGTGGGGTGATCGAGCACCACGACCGGCGCGCCGTCCGGACCGGAATGATCGACGAGCAGGTTCGCCTCATAGCGCCGCAGCACCGGCTGCTGCTGGAAGAAGGCCGCGAGCGGCATTTCCGGTGGCTTGTGAAAATCGTCGGCGTTCTCTAGCACATCGCGCTCGACGGCCTCCAGATGGGCAATCACCTTGGGGAACGGCGCGTAGTGCGCCTTAAGTTCGCCCATCGCGCTGTCCAGAGCGATGCGGGTCATCTCGCGATTGAGCGACTTGATGCGTTCAGCGCGCTCCTTGCGCCAGCGCATCGCCTCACGAATGATCTTCTCAAGCTTGGATTGCAGCGCGACGATCGCCGATTCGATGCGCTGGCGCTGATCCGGTGGCAGCGCATTGAACTCCTCGGCCGACAGCACCTCGCCGTCGCGCGCCGGCGCGAACGAAAATCCCGAAGGCGTGCGCAACAACGCAACACCCTGACCGAGCGCTTCTTCGCCCAACGCCGTGAACGCGTGCTCGTGCCGTTCGCGGAATTCGGTGTCGATCGCCTCGACGCGAGAGGCATGCTCCTCGCTCTCGAACATCGCCGGAATTGTCGCCGCCAATTCCTCGACCAGTTCCCGCATTTCCTGCTTGAACGCCGCACCGCGCCCCGAGGGCAGCTCGATCGCGGCCGGATTGTGTGGCTGCGCGAAGTTATGCACGTAGAGCCAATCTGAAGCGCGCGGCCATTGCGCGGTGCGCGTGCGCGCCACGCGCTCGACCAGGGTGTGACGCCCGCTGCCCGTGGGCCCCATGACAAAGAGATGAAAGTCCTGGCGCTCGATGCCGAGCGCAAACTCCACCGCCTCGGCCGCGCGCTCCTGGCCGACGACCTCTTCGAGCGGCGCGGCCACCGCAAATTCGGCGAAAGGCAGCGACGCCGGGTCACAACGCTGTGCCAGGCGTTCCGGGGAAATGGGTTCGATCACGGCGGCGTCATTCCGATTCCCGGTGCACTGAGATCAGGGTAGGTCAGCGCGCCCACGCTCTCTTGACGTGAGTCAAGAGAGCGATGCCCGGTCGGCGCGTGTACACTTCGTCCCCCCAATGACACGAACAACCGCCGGAGGATCAACGTCGTGGACGCCACCATGCAGGACAAACTAGCCATTATCGAAACCGTGCAAAACTGGGTACTCTGGCGAGACGCGGGCGACTGGGAACGCTTTCGCGGCGTGTGGCACAGCGATGGCTGGATGACGGCCACCTGGTTTCAGGGGCCCGCGGAGCAATTCATCGAAGTGAGCCGCGCAGGATTCGACAAAGGCGTCAGCATCCTGCACTTTCTCGGCGGATCAAGCGTCGATGTAATGGGCGATCGTGCGGTCGCGCAGACCAAGATGACCATCAGCCAGCGCGCCCCGGTCGACGGTGTCCTGGTGGATGTGCTGTGCACCGGGCGCTTCTACGATTTCTTCGCCAAGCGAACCGGGCGATGGGGTATCGTGCGCCGACAGCCGATTTACGAAAAGGACCGCATGGATCCGGTCGATCCCTCGGCCAGTCTCAAGCTCGATGCCGAGTTGCTCGGACGTTTTTCAGAGGGATACCGACACCTGGCCTATTTGCAGACGAAAAACGGTTTCACCATCAAGCACGAGCTGCCGCAACTGAAAGGACCGGTGGTACAGGCCCTCTATGCGCACGGCAGGGCCTGGCTAGACGGTGCGCCTTACGCGTTTCCGGAAGCCGAGCGCCCGCGCGGGTCATCCGGCGCCTAATCAAGCATCTCGCCGGTCTGGTTGATACAGCCCTCCCGAGTTTGTTCTGTTGCGCGTTGCGTACGCAAGCAAACTCGGAAAACCCTTGTGACCCAATCCCGAGGAAGCGCTTGGGCTAGCGCTTGGGGATTCGCCCGGACTTAGCCTAGTCGTAGGCACGCAACCAGGGTTCGACTTCCACCACAGGCAGCGGCCTGCTCAGATGGAATCCCTGAATCGCGTCGCAGCCGAGTTCGTTGAGCATCGTCCGTACGTGCCGGTTCTCGACGCCCTCGGCGACCACTTCGCGCCCCAGGTTGTGCGCGAGGTCGATGATCGCCTTCACGACCGGACCGTCGGCCTCGTCGTCCGACATATCCACCACCAGGGATTTGTCGATCTTGATCCGGTCGATTGGCAGGCGTTTCAGGTAGGCAAGCGAGGTGTAGCCGATGCCGAAATCGTCGATCGCGGCGCGCACGCCGAGCCTGCTCAACGCGGCAAGTGTGCGTGCCACCTCCTCGACCTCACTCATGAGAACGTTCTCGGTAACCTCGATCTCCAGACTGTCGGGATCGGCACCGGCGACGGACAACAGGCTCTCCACGCGCCCGAGAAAGAAGGGGTCCCGAAACACCCGCCCGGAGACGTTCACCGAGACGCGCATCGGCAAACCACACAAACGCCATGCCGACGCCTGGGTCAGCGCGGTCTCGATCACCCAATCGGTAATCGGCTTGATCAATCCCGAACGCTCGGCGAGCGGAACGAA
>JAOUFA010000216.1 GCA_029858545.1 Betaproteobacteria bacterium | reverse complement strand
CCGCGTGTCCGGAGAAGATCCCGCTCGTGGACATGATTCTCGAGTTGCGCCGTGCGGCGCCGCTCTTCGCGACGGGGTTTAGCGACGCCGCGCGGAACCCTGCCTCCGGTACCGTTCTCCTCGCGGGCGCGGCGCTCGGCGGCGAACGGCTGCAACGCAGCGCGCGCCTGCTCGGCGCCGTCGTGGCCGCTGACGATGGCGCCGACCTCGCGCTCGCCCTCGAAACCGGCACGCCGATTCCGCCCGCGCGCCTGACGCAATTCCTCGACGGCCTGCGCGCGGCGCGGCGCCTGGTGGTAGGCGAAGGATTGCTGCTGCGCCGCCTGAAAGAATGGCTGCCCGGCATTCCGGCCGAAAGCCTCGCCGCGGCGTTGTTGCGGCGCGGAGCGCTGCGCGCGAAGCTCACGCATACCGACCTCTACGTGATCGAGCCGCGCAGTTTCCACGGCGATCACGCAACCCTCGTCGGACAATACGATGCGCTGCAACGCGCGACCGGCTGCATGACCAACCTCGACCTGCAGCGCTTTGCCGTTCCGACCACCGCCGGCATCGCCCAGCGCGCGCTCGGCCTGCCGGCGATCGACGCCGCCGCCCAGGCGCGCTGGATTCTCGCCGGCCGCGAGGTGGCGCGCATCGTCGTCGAGGACGCGGCCGATCTCGCGGTGTTCGCCGCGGTGACCGACCGGCCCGTGTTGCACCTGGCCGACCTCGCATGAGAACCGTCGACACGCTCATCGTCGGGGCGAGCCTCGCGGCCGCCGCCGCCGCGAAGCGCCTGGTCGACGCGGGCTTGGAGACGGTGATCCTCGAGCGCCAGGAGTTGCCGCGCCACAAGATCTGCAGCGGCATCCTCTCGCCGCGCGGTCACCGGTTTCTCCTCGAAAACTTCGGCCCGCTGCCGCGCGAGGCGCTGCACGAGCCCACCTCGTGCAAGGGCGTCACCTTCCACTTCCCCTGCATGGTGCCGCTGCCGATGGATTTCTTCGGCGGCACCACGCCGCACCTGCACCGCAAGTATTCGGATTACTGGGCGATCCGGCGCAGCGGCGCCGAGGTGCACGACCGGACTTCGTTCGCGAGCCTGGAAGACCGGGGCGACCACGTCCTCGTCACCGCACGCCGGCAGGGCCGGGACCTGCAGTACAGGGCGCGCCACGTGATCGGCGCCGACGGGCCGAGTTCGCTCGTCACGCGCGCGGTCTACCCGGACTATCCCAAGCGGATTCCCTGGTTCTTCGTCGGCCAGAAGTTCCACGACATCATCGAATGCCCGCTCGACGAACAGTACTTCCACTTCTGGTTTCATCCGCAACTGGGGCACTACACCTGGAGCCACGCGCGCGACGGGCAGCAGATCGTCGGCTGCGGGTTCAAGCGCGGCGACAACTTCGGGGAACGGCACCGCGGGGTGCGGCGCTACCTCGAGGACAAGCACGGCGTGCTCCTCAAGGACGAAACCTCGGACGAGGGCTGCGCCGAGAACTTCGGCCCCTCGCTGATCGACCGTTACGTCTTCGGCCAGGGCAACGTGCTGATCACGGGGCAGGCGAGCGGATTCCTGAACATGATCGGCGAGGGCATGAGCTGCGCGCTGCACTCGGGCGCCATTTCGGGCGAGGCCGTGGTGGAGGCGCGCCTGCGCAACCGCCCGGTGCAGGAGATGTACCGCAGGATGATCGCCTCCGAGGTCCGGCGCACCACCGATCAGTGGAACCCGCTGATGATCGCCTTCGCCAAGCCGCACGAGGCCGATTTCCCCGCGGCGCTGATGAAGCTCTCCTGGCGCGAGCGCAAACTCGTGGCAAAGGACATCTGGAATTTCCTTCTGCTCTACAGGGAATTCAAATGGGGCCGGCAAATCGGCGCGCTGGCGCTGCAGCGCCTGTTCACCGGCGGCTACCCGATGCAGCGCTGGCTCTGACGGCGGCGCGCGCCGCGGAATATGTTTCTTTCCCGGGTGTTTACGCTTCTCCCATCACGACACCCAGGAGGATCACCATGAAGGCGCTGAAACTTTCGGTTCTTGCATTGCTGTTGCTGGGCCTGACCGCTGCGCTGGCACAGCAGTCGAACATGACCTTTTTCGTCACCAGCGTCGGCGGCAGCAAGGGCGCCGATCTGGGCGGCCTGGCGGGCGCCGACCAGCATTGCCAGTCGCTTGCCGGCGCGGTGGGAGCGGGAAGCCGTACCTGGCGCGCCTACCTCAGCACGACGGCCTCGGCCGGATCTCCGGCGGTGAATGCGCGCGAGCGCATCGGTGACGGACCGTGGCAAAACGCGAAGGGGGTGGTGATCGCCTCCAGCGTCGCCGAACTGCACGGCAACAACAACCTGAACAAGCAGACCGCGCTGACCGAAAAAGGCGAGACCGTTTCGGGTCGGGGCGATTCGCCCAACACGCACGACGTCCTGACCGGTTCGCTCGCCGACGGCACCGCATCCGCCGCGGCCGGGGATACGACCTGCGGCAACTGGACCAAGAGTGGCGAGGGCTCCGCGCTGGTCGGGCACCACGACCGGATCGGCCTGCGCGATGACGCGCCCTCGAAGTCATGGAACTCCTCGCATCCGTCGCGCGGCTGCAGCGCGGACAATCTGCGCGCCACGGGCGGTTCCGGGCGACTGTACTGTTTCGCCATCAACTAGCCATACCGTCATTGCAGCAGCGGGGACGCGCCGGCTTCGGTCGGTGCGCCGCCGGCCGCATCGTGTGGCGAGAGCCCGCGCGAGCTTGCGCGCGGGATGCACGAACCGCTGCCGACGTCATGTCGGCAGCGCGTTGGATGCTCGCGTCCGAATAGACCGGCCGATACCGCATTTCGAACCTCGCTTGACTCGACGCGTTGCGCGACCGCATTATTCGCCGCGACGCCCATCGCGCGCACTCCGCAGGGTGGCTACGCAGCGCCCGCCCAGCGGGAATGAATGCAGGCAGCACAGGCTCGAAGGTCCGCCCGGCAACCTTCTCGGCTTGATCCAAGGCGATGCCCACCCGGTTCAACCACGATGGAGGAATTTCAGATGAAACGACTATTGCTCGCCGCATTGCTCTTTCCCGCACTGGCGCTCGCGCAGTCATTCCCGACCAAACCGATCCGCATGGTGCTGCCGTTCGGCGCCGGCGGCGTGGCCGATCTGGTATCGCGCACTCTGGCGCCCAAACTCTCCGAGGACCTCGGCCAGCAGGTCGTGATCGAGAACAAGCCGAGCGCGGGCGGCATCGTCGCCGCCAATGACGTCGCACGCTCCGCGCCCGACGGCTACACCCTGCTGCTGATCACCAACGGCAACGCGGTGAGCAGCGCGTTGTTCAAATCGCTGCCCTACGATCCGGTGAACGACTTCGAGATGATCTCGACCATCGGCGCATTCAGCCTGGTGATGCTCACCGACCCGAAGTCGGACGTGAAGAACGTGCAGGAAGTGATTGCCTCGGCGAAAGCGAATCCCGGCAAACGCAACATCGCGACGGTCGGCCTGGGCAGCACCCAGCACCTCGCCGCGGAGTTGTTCAAATCGATGTCCGGGATCGACGCGGTGATCATCCCCTACAAGGCAACCGGCGAGGTGGTGACCGCGGCGAAGAACCGCGACGCGATGGTGATCTTCGAGTTCCTGGCGCCGTCGATGTCGCACATCAAGTCGGGCAACCTGCGCGCGCTCGCGGTGACCGCCGGAACGCGCTTCGCCGGTCTTCCCGACGTGCCGACGGTGGGCGAATCGGGCCTCGCCGGCTTCGAGGTCACGTCGTGGAACGGCCTCGCGGCGCCGGCGAAGACACCGCGCGCGGTGATCGAGCGCCTGAACCGCGCAGTGGTCAAGGCAATCGGCTCTCCCGAGGTGCAGGAGCGCTTCGCGACGCTCGGCGTTACCGGCCGCGCGAGCACGCCCGAGCATCTGCGCGAGTATTTCATCAGCGAGGCGAAGAAGTGGGCCAAGGTCGTCGAGACGGCGAAGATCCCGAAACGCTAGGCGCGCGGGCGGGGAAGTTCTGAGCGAGGGGAGCCCGGCGCCCCCTCGTCATGGTCCGCCTTCGAATGCGCACCATCCCGATCGATTGATCGGCGGCCGTCCGTCGTGATGACGGCGATGCGGCCGTAACTGTCACAATTCTGAGAAGGACGACGACATGTTTGCATTGAGAATGAAGTCTCTGCAGGTGTTTCTGCTGGCAACCCTCGCCGCGAGCAGCGGCGCGATGGCGCAACCGCTCGACAAGCTGCAGATCGTCGTATTCGGTCCGCCGTCGCTCGGCGCGTTCCTGCCGCCGGTGATCAAGGCGCACAAGCTGGACGAGAAGAACGGCCTGACGATCGATTTTCAGGAACGTCCGCCCACCGCCTACGCCACACAGTTCAACTCCGGCGAATTCAAGGTCGGCGGCAGCGCTGCGCTGCTCACCGTCGGCCTTGCCGACCAGCGCGGCGTGAAGGTCGCCTATCTGTTCAACCTGTTCGACTTCTGGGGCGCGGTGGTGACCTCGCGCCCCGAGGTGAAAACGCTCAAGGATCTCGAAGGCAAGGAAATCGCCGCGGCACGCGCCACCACCAACTTCCGCATGTTCGAATGGCTCGCCGGCCAGCAGGGCGTCGACGTCTCGAAGATGTCGGTGGTGAATACCGCGACGCCGGGACTGGTCGGTTACGCGCTCGCCGACCGTGCCGCGGCCGTGCAGTTGTGGGAACCCGCGTACACGGTGCTCAAGGCGAAGAAACCCGGGCTGCGCACGCTCGACCTGCAGATCGAGCAAAGCTGGAAGAAGTTCGCCGGCAGCGCGAGCATCCCCTACCTCGGCGTCGCTGCCCACCTCGACTGGGCGAAGGCCAACGCCGCGCTGATCCCCAGGTTATACGCCTCGTACAAGGCGGCCGCCGACTGGGTCGCCGCGAATCCCGAGGCGGCGGCGAAACTCATTCATGCCAAGGGCTCGCCGGATGACCAGAAGGCGATTGCCGCGTTGATCCGCGCCAATGACCGCCTGGGCATGCACGTCGCGTGGGCCTCGGCACTGCGCAAGGAAATCGGCTCGGTCTATGCCGCCGGCCGGTCGATCAAGTTCCTGGACAGGGAACCGGGCGCCGAAACCATCTACGAGGCGCACGCCAAGTGAGCGACACCGCGCCGCAGCGCCATGGCGGCCGTTCCGGCGCCGTGGCTGCGGCGCGCCGCATGAGCGCCGACCTGGCGCCATTCCTGCTTCTCGCCGCGCTTTGGCAGCTCGCGGCATCGCTCCTGCCGGGATACCTGTTCCCGTCGCTTGCCAGCGTCTTTGCGCGCTTCATCGAAATCGTGACCTCGGCCAGCCAGTTCGCCGATGTGCTGGCAACCGTCGGTCGCATCCTTGCCGGACTCGCCGGGGCGTTCGTCGTCGGCGGAGGATTCGCGCTGCTGATGGCGCGATCGCGCGCCGTCGATCGCTTCCTTGCGCCGACCCTGACTTTTTTTCAGGGCATCCCGGCGCTGTCTTGGGTGGTGTTCGCGATCATCTGGATCCACGGCACCGAATTGCGCATCTTCTTCATCATGGTGATGACGACGCTGCCGGCGTTCACCTTCCAGATCCTCGGCGCGCTGCGCGCGATCTCGAAGGACCTGTTCGAGATGGTGCTTTCGTTCCGGCCCACGCGGCGGGCGATCTTCCGCGTGATGATCCTGCCCTCGATCCTGCCCGACATCCTCATCGCCTGGAAGGTCAACCTCGGCAACGCCTCGCGCGTGGTGGTGGTCGCCGAGCTGGTCGGCGCCACCGGCGGAATCGGCTACGAGTTGCTGCAACAGCAGCAGCTGTTCGACATGGCGGGAGCGCTGGCGTGGACCCTGCAACTGGTGTGTTTCGTGCTGATCGTGCAGCGGCTGCTGACCTGGATCGAAACTCACGCGTTCCGCTATCGCGCGGTCTCGGAGCACTCGCTGTGATGCCGGGTGCCGCCCAACCCGAAGAAGCGGAAGTCCGCTTCGATCGCGTGAGCAAGACCTTCGCGCGCGCGAAGAGCGAGGGCGGCACGTTCCGTGCCATCGACGATCTGAGCCTCGAGATCCGCGCCGGCGAGCTGGTCGCGATTCTCGGCAAGACCGGTTGCGGCAAATCGACGATGTTCAACATGATCGCCGGCCTGCTCGATCCGACCGAAGGCCGCGTCACGGTGCGCGGGCGCGATCCGTTCCGCGAGTTCGACGCGTTTCGCGGCCGGATCGCGGTGGTGTTCCAGAACGACCGGCTGCTGCCGTGGCGCACCGCGCTCGGCAATGTGGAGCTCGGCCTGGAGATGCTCGACACGCCCCCCGCGCAGCGCCGCGAAACGGCGCAGCGCTGGCTCTCCCAGCTCGGGCTCGGCGGACACGAAGGCGACTACCCCCATGCGCTCTCGGGCGGGATGCGCCAGCGCGTGAGCATCGCGCGCGCTTTCGCCACCAATGCGGGCCTGCTGCTGTGCGACGAGCCGTTCTCGGCGCTCGACGAGATCACCGGCCAGCGTCTGCGCGACGAGTT
>JAOUFA010000215.1 GCA_029858545.1 Betaproteobacteria bacterium | reverse complement strand
CAAAGCACGGCACTAGACTGAAAGACGTCCACCGCATTCGCTTCGGGCATTCAATTCGCGAAACGATCCTCCTCATGAAGCAAACCCCTGCCCACGATCATCACAACCCGGACGTGCTGACCTTCCTGCCGGAAGCCTCGGAGACGATCGTCGAGGTAGGCTGCAGCACCGGCGCCCTGGCCAAGGCGTACAAGAAGATCAACCCGGGCTGCCGCTACGTCGGCATAGAAATCGACAGCGAATACGCCGAGCTGGCGCGAAGATATTGCGACGCGGTGATCAACGCGGATATCGAGAACGCAGCGGAGGACGTGTTGCAACCCCTGGCGTCGACCGATTGCTGGGTGTTCAGCGACACGCTTGAGCATCTCCGCGACCCCTGGGCGGTATTGAAACGGCTCAGATCGTTGATCGCGGACAGCGCATGCGTGGTCGCATGCATTCCCAATGTTCAGCACTGGAGCATTCAGGCCAAGCTGTGCCGGGGCGAGTTCAGGTATGAGGAGATCGGCCTGATGGACAGAACACACCTGAGATGGTTCACGAGAATCACCATCATCGACCTGTTTCACTCCGCGGGGTTCAACATAATCGAAGGGGGACCTCGCGTCTTCGAGGAAGCCGGACGAGACGCGGTCTTGCCGGCGATCCGATCGATGGCGCTCGCAGTCGGCGCAGACCCGGAGATGGCGGTCGCTGACGCGACGGCCTTCCAGTACGTCGTCAAAGCGGTTCCCGCCTAGCAACGGAGGCGACATCGCGCCCCCGCGGTGGCACGCGGCACGATGCCGGCACAGAGACGCAAAGAAAAAGCCCCTAGCTCGCGCTAAGGGCTTGAGTATTTGGTAGGCCGTGGCGGATTCGAACCGCCGACCAACGGATTAAAAGTCCGCTGCTCTACCAGCTGAGCTAACGACCCAAAGAAAGGGCGCGATTGTAAGCGGCCGGGGTGGTCAGCGTCAACGCGCGCCGCGCTCAACTCTCGCGCATCATGCGCGCGTACTGCCATTTCATGGTCGCCGCCGCCCCGGCGACAATCGCCGCAAAGGTGAGCATCGAGCCGAGCGCGAGGGTGGAAAACCCGGAGATTCCCTGCCCCACCGTGCAGCCAAGCGCGGTCACGCCGCCAAACCCCATCAGCACGCCTCCGATCAGGTGGCGCGCCGTGTCGGCGGCATCATTGAAGCCTTCCCAGCGGAAGCTACCGCTCGCAACGGCGTAGACGGCCGATCCGGCGATCACTCCCGCCGCCGAGGCGATCCCGTAGGTGACGATCTTCGACTTGTCGGTCCAGAACATCAGGTATTCGAGACTGTAGGCCATCGGCGCGACGAATGAGAACGACTCCATGCGGCCGGTATTGGTGGCGACGAAGGCCTCCTGCAAGGTATTCGGGTCCTCGGCCAGATAGCCGAATTTGCCGCTCACGTACCAGCCCGCCACGACAACGAGTCCGGTGACCACGCCCCCCAGGCTGTAGTCGAGACTGCTGCGGAAGTCCCTGCTCGCGTAGACGAACGCGAGCAAACCGCCGCCCAACACGGCAGCAATCGGCGCAATCCAGTTCTTCTTCGCCATGCCGCTTGCCGCGGCGGCCAGCGCGGGCAGATCCTGGCCGCCCGCGAGCACCACCGTTGACTTCTCGAGCACACCGACGCGAAATGCGCCGAACATTCCCCGGAGCGTCATGTATGCGGAAATCCCGAGAAACACGAACACCACCACCGACTTGAGGCTGCCGCCGCCGATCCGCACCAGCGTCTTCGAGCCGCAACCCGAGGCGAGGGTCATGCCGACACCGAAGACGAATCCTCCCACGAGATACGACAGCCAGGAAAAGTTCGGCGTCTGGTAGAGGGACTTCGACAGATCGACCACTCCCGCCAGATGCAGCGCGTTGCTGCCGATCACCGCCACCGCGATCGCAAGCAGCCACATGCGCAGGCGGCCGAGGTTGCCCATGTTGACCCAGTCGGACACCGCGCCCATCGTGCAGAAGTTCGTCTTGTTGGCCACCGCGCCGAATATAAAGGCGAGCGCGAACGCGCCGCCGGCGACATACGGAGCGAGTTGCGCCGGATTCACTTCGGTCATGATTGGTCTGCCTCCTCAGCCAGAGGAGTTGAAATCTAGCGCAAATGCGCGCGACCCGGCTACGAAGCGCCGAATCGGCCGATTACGCGTGCTAATAGCAGGGCGACGCGCGCCCGGCTTCAGCGGCGCGCAGCCTGCGCGAGCCGCTGCTTGGCACTGGCCGCGGCCGGACTGCCGGGATATTTCTCGATCAGATCCTCGAGCGCCTTCTTCGCGCCCTTCTTGTCGCCCAGCGCATCTTTCGAACTGGCGATATTGAGCATTGCGTCGGGCGCTTTCGCGTGCTCGGGCCACGCGGCGAGAACCTTCTGCTGTGCTTCGATCGCGCCGCGGTATTCGCGCAATGCGTAGTGCGAATTGCCGATCCAGTATTGCGCCGACGGCGCGAGCTGGCTGGACGGATAACTGGTCAGAAAACCCTGAAACGCGGTGATCGCGGGCTGGTAGTTGCCGAGCTTGAAGTGATTGAGCGCCGCCTCGTAGGCTTTGGTCTCGCCCAGGGAGACCGCCGGCTCGGCGGGCGGCTTGTCCTGCGGGACGGCCGCGGCGGCGGCCTGCTCACGCGCCTGCTGCTGGGCGAGTTCGAGCTTGCGCAGTCGCGCATCGATATCGACGTACAGGTCCTTTTGCCGCCGCCCCGCGGTGTCGATCTGGTTGACGAGCACCTCGATATGGCCGCGCAGCAGCGCCATTTCCGCGCGCATCGCGTCGATCTGGCCGGACAGATCGAGAATGCCGCGATCGAACGTCGCGCGGCGCTCGTTCGCGGCGGCTTCGATCCTCGCCACACGCTCCTCGATTGCACGCTGGTCCGCGTCGATACGCCGTTTCAGCTCGATGATCTGGGCGCGCGCCTCATCGTCGCCGAACAGCGCGGCAAGCGCTCCGGTCGGCACCGATAGCACCGAACCGGCAACAACCGCGATCAGCCAGCGGCGCATCACGGCTTACTGCTCGTCCTGATAGACCAGATCGCCGCGGCGATTCTGCGCCCAGGAAGGTTCGTCGTGGCCCTGCGCGCGCGGCTTCTCCTCGCCGAAGCTCACCGTATCGACCTGCCCTTCGCGCGCGCCGAGCAGCACCATCGCTCTGCGCAAACCGTCGGCGCGGCGCTGGCCGAGCGCGAGATTGTATTCGCGCGTGCCGCGCTCATCGGCGTGGCCCTGCACGATCAGCTTCACGCCCGGATTGGCGCTCAGGTACCTGGCATGCGCCTCGACCAGAGCCTTGTATTCATCCTTGATGTTGTACACGTCGAATTCGTAGAACACCGAGCGCTGGTCCCTCGCGGGGCGCGCGGCGAGTGCCGCGCGGCTTGTCGGCGCAGTGGTGTCGCCCGCGGTCGTGCCGCCGATTGGCCTGCTCTCGGGCGTGCTGCCGCCGACACTGCCGGCGCCGGCATCCCCGGGCTTCGCGTCGGCTGCCGCAGCGGGCTTCGAAGCGCCGTCCGCGGCGGCATCGGCGGGCGGTTTCGGCGAGGCGCAGGCCGACACGCCCAACGCCAGCACGACAACCAGACCTGCTCGGATCATATCGCTCGCTCCCATGATCGTGCTCCCTCCGGCTCCACCCGCTATCGAATGAACGGACCCCAGGCGGGTTCACGCACATCGCCCGTCACCACGCTCAGACGTTGCCGCACGCCGCCATCGGCCGCCACCGCGGCCAGCACGCCGCGCCCGCCGACATCGGTTGCGTAGAGGATCATGCGGCCGTTGGGCGAAAAGCTCGGCGATTCGTCGCGCTCGCTGTCGGTGAGTATCTGCACCTGCTTGGTGGCCAGATCCAGCAAGGCCACCTGGAACCTGCCATCGTTGCGCGCGATATACGCAAGGCTCTTGCCGTCCGGACTGATCCTCGGCGAAGCATTATAGCTGCCGTCGAAGGTGATGCGCTCGGATTCTCCGCCGCCCGCCGGCATGCGATAGATCTGCGGACTGCCGCCCCGGTCGGAGGTGAAATACAGCCAGCTTCCGTCCGGGGAAAAGATGGGTTCGGTGTCGATGCCGGGCGATTGGGTGATGCGCCTTGCGCCGCTGCCGTTCGGATTGATGAGGTAGATTTGAGACAAACCGTCGCGCGAAAGCGACACCGCGAGCATCGTGCCATCGGGTGACCAGGCCGGCGCCGAGTTGGTGCCCCGGAAATTCGCCACCACATGGCGCCTGCCGTCGACCAGCGAATGCACGTAGACGACCGCGCGCCGGCTCTCGAAGGACACATAGGCGATGCGCCGGCCGTCGGGCGACCAGGCGGGCGAGATGATCGGCTCGAACGACGTGAGCGCCGATTCCTCGCCGGCGCCGTCGGCATCGGCGATCTGCAGCTCATAGCGCGTGCCGCGCTTCATCACATAGGCAATGCGCGTGGAGAAGACGCCACGCTCGCCGGTGAGTTTTTCGTAGATGAAGTCGGCGATGCGATGCGCGGTGATACGCAGCTGCTCCTTCTTCATGGTGTAGACCACCCCGCCAAGCGGCACTTGCTTCACCACGTCGAACAGCCTGAAGCGCACCTCGAGCCTGCCGTCGCGCAGCGCCACCACCGAGCCGAGCACCAGTGCGTCGGCGAGACGTGCGCGCCATTCGATGTAGTCGACGTTCGACGTCTCGGTGGGATGCGGGACCAGAGGGGGCACCTCGATGCCGCGAAACATCCCGGTGCGTTCGAGGTCGGTGCGCACGATGGCCGTAAGGCCGGGCACCTGCGCTTCCTCGCCGGCGAAGGCGACCACCGCAAGCGGGATGCGCTGCGCCCCGGCGCCGGTGATTTCGATCGAAAGCTGCGCCTGCGCCGGCAGCGCGCCGGCGAACAGCGCCATTCCAACCCACATGACCCGACTCTTGAGCAGACTCCGCATGGAATATCCCTTTGGCAGATCAAGCGATTATAGCGAAGCCCCACGCACCCGATACCCGATCCCGGGCGGGACGCGTCTCAATCGCGCGGCTTGAAGGTCAGCTTGAGTTCCCGGGCGAACAGCTCGCGCGAGCGCGGCACGGGAAGCGGCGATGATTTGAGGATCGCGCGCTCGACCGCGGCGTCGTACGCCGGGAGACCGCTCGACTTGGCGAGCTTGACGTTCATTACCTCGCCCGTCGGCAATTGCGTCACCAGGAACACCGCCTCGGGATTGCCCTCCATTTGCTGGGGCAGGATCCAGTTGCCGCGCACCTTGCCGGTGATGAGCGCGATGTAGTCGGCTCTTTCCCTGGCGAGCGCGGCCGAATGCAACTTCGCCTGCTGTTCGGCCTGCCTGCCGAGCTGGCGCAGTTCCTCGGACTGGCGCTCGGCGGCCATGCGCGCCTCCTCGCGCGCCAGTTGCGCGCGCAGTTCGCGCTGGAAGTCCTCTTCACGAACCTTCGCGTTGTCGGCGGGGGCGGTCATCTTTGTCCTGACCGGCACGCGCGACTCTTTCTTTTCCTTCGGCTTTCGCTTCGCCTTCGGCGCCTTGAGCGCGATATCGGGCTTGTCGAGGGGCGGCTCGACCTTGGCCTCGACCGGCTTGGGCGGCGCCGCGACCGGTTCAGGTTTCGGGGCATCGAGCACCGCCGCCGGGAGCGTGGGTTGCGGCGCCCACAACTCCACCGTCACCGTCGAGGGCACGCTGCTCTGCCAGCGCACGCCCAGAAAGAGCACCGCGACCAGCACCAGGTGCACGAGCAGCGACAGTCCGATCGCGCGCCCGCGCCCCGGTTCGGGACGCGGCTCGAACCCCGGCAGGGTCTGCGCGTCGCTCATCGTGCCCGAGGCCTCACTGAGCCGGTTTGACGAGCAGCCCGACGCGGCGGATATTCTCCCGCTGCAGCTCGTCCATCACATTGAGCACCGCCTCGTAGCGCACGCTCTTGTCGGCGGCGATGAGCACCGGCGTGTCCTGCGCCTTCGCCTGGCGCTCGCGCACCAGCTTGGCGAGCTGGCCGCGCACGACGCGCTGCTCGTCGATCAGCGCACCGCCCGAGTCGCGCGTACGCAATAACACCGTCCGGTCGGCCCGAATCACGACTTCGAGCGGCGCGACCGGCGCGTTGGAAGCCTTCGACACCGAAGGCAATTCGATCACGCCGGGGGTGATCAGCGGCGCGGTGATCATGAAAATGACGAGCAGCACCAGCATCACGTCGATGTAGGGCACGACGTTGATCTCGTGCATCGGTCGGTGGCGCTGCGCCATGGTGATTACTTCACCGCCTGCCGGTGCAGGATGTTGGAGAACTCCTCCATGAAACTCTCGAAGCGTATCGCGAGCCGCTCGATGTCGTGCGCATAGCGGTTGTACGCGACCACCGCGGGGATCGCCGCAAACAGGCCGATTGCCGTGGCGACCAGCGCCTCGGCGATTCCCGGTGCGACCTGCGCGAGCGTTGCCTGCTGCATGTTGGCGAGGCCGCGAAACGAATGCATGATGCCCCACACCGTGC
>JAOUFA010000214.1 GCA_029858545.1 Betaproteobacteria bacterium | reverse complement strand
TGCACGAACACCGGCAACAGCGCCGGCGGATGCGGCAGGCGCTTCGCGTTGGTGTCGCCGAACACCATCGGCTGGACCTTGGAGAAGATCGCCGCGAAGGCGACGCCCAGCGCGACGAGCAGAAAGGGCGTCGCCCAGGGCTGCTGGCGCATCGCGCTGGTGAGGATCAGGAATTCGCTCGCGAACACGCCGAACGGCGGCAGCCCCAGGATCGCCACCGAACCGAGCATCAGCCCCCAGCCGACCGTCGGGCTCACCTTGATCAGGCCGCGGATGTCGTCGATCACCTGGGTGCCGGTCTTCTGCGCCGCGTGGCCGACGGCGAAGAAGATCGCGCTCTTGGTGAGCGAGTGCACCGTCATGTGCAGCAGGCCCGCGAAGTTCGCGACCGGCCCACCCATGCCGAAAGCGAAGGTGACCAGCCCCATGTGCTCGATCGACGAGTAGGCGAACAGCCGCTTGATGTCGCGCTGGCGCGCGAGAAAGAACGCCGCGACCACCACCGACAAGAGGCCGAAGCCCATCATCAGGTTGCCCGCGAAGGCCGTCTGCAGCGCGCCGTCGACCAGCACCTTGCAGCGCAGCAGCGCGTATAGCGCGACGTTGAGCAAGAGGCCCGAGAGCACCGCCGATATCGGCGTGGGGCCCTCGGCGTGCGCATCGGGCAGCCAGTTGTGCAGCGGCACCAGGCCGACCTTGGTGCCGTAGCCGACCAGCAGGAACACGAAGGCGAGCGACATCACGGTCGGCTCCAGTTGGCCCGACACCCCCTGCAGATGGGTCCACAGCAGCGCGCCGCCGCCCGCGCCGAGCACGCGTTCGGCGGCGAAGTAAAGCAGGATCGTGCCGAACAGCGCCTGCGCGATGCCGACGCCGCACAGGATGAAGTACTTCCACGCCGCTTCCAGGCTCGCCGGCGTGCGGTACAGCGACACCAGCAATACGGTGGTGAGCGTCGCCGCCTCGAGCGCGACCCACAGAATGCCCAGGTTGTTGGTGAGCAGCGCGAGCAGCATCGTGAACACGAACAGCTGGTACATGCTGTGGTACAGGCGCAGCCGGGCGTCGTTGAGCCGGCCGTGCGCCTGCTCGATTCTCATGTACGGGCGCGAAAAGAGCGAGGTGGTCAGCGACACCAGCGCGGTCAGCGCGACCAGGAACACGTTGAGCGAATCGACGAAGAACTGCTCGTCGTGGCTCATCAGCGGACCCGAGGACACGACCCGCGCGGTGAGCAGCGCCGCGGCGACGAAGGTGATCGCGCTCACCAGGCTGTTCAGCTCGGCGGCGAAGCGGCGGTGGCCCCACAGCGCGAGCAGCGCGCCGCCGGCGAGCGGCGAACCGAGGACGAAGGCGATCTCCATCATTCTTCCTTCAGCTTCTCCAGGTGATGGATATCGAGGCTGTCGAAACGTTCGCGGATCTGGAAGAAGAACACCCCGAGGATGATCATGCCGACCAGGACGTCGAGCGCGATGCCCAGCTCGACCACCATCGGCATGCCGTAGGTCGCGCTGGTCGCGGCGAAGAACAGGCCGTTCTCCATCGCGAGAAAGCCGATCACCTGCGGCACCGCCTTCGAGCGCGTGATCATCATCAGGATCGCGAGCAGCACGCAGGCCAGCGCGATGCCGAGGGTGCTCTTGGTGATCGTGCCGGCGAGCTGCGAGATCGGCAGCGCGAGGTTGAAGGCGAGGATCACCAGCACGATGCCGACCAGCATCGTGGTCGGGATGTTGATGAGTGTCTCGACGTCCCATTTCACGTTGAGGCGCCGGATCAGCCGGTGCAGGATCCACGGCAGCAGCAGCACCTTGAGGAGCAGGGTCAACAGCGCCGACCAGTACAGGTGCGATTGGCCGGTGCTCCAGGCGACCACCGCGGTCGAGGCGGTGAGCGTCGCACCCTGCGCGGCGAACAGGTTGATCAGCGTGAGGATGCGCCGCTGCGTGAGCATCGCGAAGGCGAGCAGCAGCAGGATCGCGGCGAACAGGTTGATGATCTGCGAGGAGAGCGGGAGCATCAGCGGGATCGCGAGCTGCGAATACCGAGAAGAAATGGCTGGTTCATCGCCCGGTCCGGGGTTTCATAGGTCTCCGCGTTTTGCGCAGTGGCGCGAAGCGCCACTGCGCAAAACGCGGAGAGGTAACAAGACCCGAACAGCGATGCGCTCGGACCGGCGTCGTCGGGCATCGAGCCGGCAGCAGGGTCGCGATCGCGTCGCTGCAGGATCTCGCGCATCGAACCCTCAAATCTCCAGCAGGAAATGGATCAGCATCCCCAGCACCGCCAGAAGGAACGCCGCGCCGAGGAACTCGGGCGCGCGGAAGATGCGCATCTTGGCGCTGAGCGTCTCGATCAGCGCGAGCAGGAATCCCCCCACCGCGAGTTTGGCGATGAGCGCGGGCAGCGCGAGGATCAGCCCCGCCGCATCGCCCCGCTGCGCGATACCGAAGGGCACGAACAGCGCCAGGCCGGTGCACGAGTAGACGAAAAGCTTCAGGCTCGCCGCCCACTCGACCAGGGCCAGGTGCCGCCCCGAGTATTCGAGGATCATCGCCTCGTGGATCATCGTGAGCTCGAGGTGGGTGGCGGGGTTGTCGACCGGAATGCGCGCGTTCTCGGCGAGCGACACCATGGTGAACGCGACGCCGGCGAACGCGAGGCTCGGGTAGATCGCGAACTGCATGTGCGCGAGCTTCTCTACCGTCGTGGAGAGCGACGTCGAATGGCTGATCAGGCTCGCGGTGAACAGCACGATCAGCAGCGCCGGCTCGGCGAGAAAGCCGACCATCATTTCGCGCCGCGCCCCCATCGTGCCGAACGCGGTGCCGACGTCGATCGCCGCGAGCGAGATGAACACGCGCGCGAGGGCGAAGATGCCGACCAGCGCGATCGCGTCGGCCGCGGCGTTGAACGGGAGATCGGTGGCGAGCGAGGGCACGATCGCCGCGGCGAGGCACATGCAGGCGAACAGCACATACGGGGTCAGGCGAAACAGCGGCGAGGCGCCGTGCGCGATCACCGGTTCCTTGCGGAACAGCTTGCCGAGCACGCGGTAGGGCTGCAGCAGGCCCGCGCCGGAGCGGTTTTGCAGCCAGGCACGGCACTGGTTCACCCAGCCGGTGAGCAGCGGCGCCACCGACACGGCGAGGAACAACTCGGTGAGCTGGGCGGCGATGCCCGAGGCGCTGATCATCGGACGAACAGCAGCAAGAAGAGCAGCGTGATGAAGCCGTACATCAGGTAGACCGAGATGCGCCCGCGCTGCAGCAGCGTGACCAGGCCGGTGAGCCGGTCGGCGGCGCGGGCGACGGGCAGGTAGACCCAGTACCAGAGAGGGTCCTCGACGACGACGCGGTAGCGCGGCGCGCTGTCGAAAGCGCCGGGCAGCTCGCGCCGCATGCGGAAGAACGGCTCGAACACCTGGCGCACCGGCTGGCCGAAGCCTTCGGCGCTGTCCTGCATGCGCGCGGTCTGGCCGGGGAAGCCGCAGTCCCAGGCCGCGCCGCGACGCACGCGGCCGTGGTAGAACGCGCGCACCGCGAGGAACGCGAACGCCACCGCGGCGAGGATCGCGACGAGGAACAACAGCGGGCCGTAGCTCGCGCGCTCGGGCTGGATCGGCGCGAGCAGCCACCAGTTCGATGCGGCATTGCCCAGGCCCTGACCGAGCAGCGGGCGCGTGACCTCGTCGATCATGCGGATCACGAACACCGGCAGGATGCCGAGCAGCACGCAGCCCGCGGCGAGCCAGACCAGGCCCGCGCGCTCCCAGGGTCCGCAGTCGCGCGCGTCGGCGAGTCTTTCCTCGCGCGGCTGGCCGAGGAAGATCACGCCGTAGAACTTGACCATCACGTAGCCGGCGAGCGCCGCGGTGAGCGCGACCGATGCCGCGGCCACCGGCACCAGCATGTTGAGGTAGTTCTGCGGCAGTCCCGGCGTGAACAGAAAGGCCTGCAACAGCAGCCACTCGGAGACGAAGCCGTTCAGCGGCGGCAGGCCGGCGACCGCGAGCGTGCCGACCAGCGCGAGCCACGCGACCCAGGGCATGCGGTGGATCAGGCCGCCGAGCCTGCCCAGCGCGCGCTCGCGCGTGGCGTGCAGTACCGAGCCGGTGGCAAGGAACAGCAGGCTCTTGAAGAAGGCGTGATTGAGCGTGTGGTAGAGCGTCGCGGTGAGCGCGAGCGCGGCGAGCGCGGTCATGTCGTAGGCAAGGAACATCAGCGCGAGCCCCGCGCCGACGTAGACGATGCCGATGTTCTCGATCGACGAGTAGGCGAGCAGGCGCTTCATGTCGGACTGCACCGCCGAGAACACCACCCCGTAGAGCGCGGTCGTGAGCCCGACCACCAGCACGATCACGCCCCACCACCACACCTTCACGTCGAGCAGATCGAACATCACGCGCAGGAAACCGTACACGGCGGTCTTCAGCATCACCGCGCTCATCAGCGCCGATACCGGCGAGGGCGCGGCCGGGTGCGCCTCGGGAAGCCAGGCATGCAGCGGAATGATGCCGGCCTTGGCGCCGAAGCCGAACAGCGCCAGCGCGAAGGCGATGCCGCCCCAGCGCGGCGTATGGTCGAGCTGGCGCATCGCATCGAAGGTGTAGTCGCCGCCCCCGCCCTGGAGCACGCCGAAGCACAGCAGGATCGCCAGCGCGCCGATGTGGGCGATCAGCAGATAGAGGAAGCCGGCGCGGCGGATCTCGGCGCTGCGGTGGTCGCTGGTGACGAGAAAGTAGGAAGACAGCGCCATCGTCTCCCAGCACACCATGAAGCCGTAGGCGTCGTCGGCGAGCAGCACCAGCGCCATGCTGGCGAGAAACACGTGGTAGTACAGACACTGCAGGCCGGGCGGGGTGCCCTGGCCGCGGCGGAAATATCCCGCGGCGAACACCGAGACGCCCGCGGCCACCGCGCCAAGGAGCAGCAGAAAGAACGCCGAAAGCGAATCGATGCGCAGGTGGAACGGCAGATCGGGCAGGCCGAGCGGCAAGACGAGGGTTCGCGCCCCCTCGGCAATCGCCCAGGCGCCGGCCGCGGCAACGACGAGACCCGCGAGCGCGCCGGCGGGAAACAGATAGCGCGCGACCAGCCGCAGGTTGCCGGGGCTGAACACCCCGGCGAGGCCAATGACGATCCAGGCGATGACTCCTGCGAGGCTGATCGCCAGCGGAGTGATCTGCCCAGCCGACATCGGCTTATCTTACTTCTATTGGGGAATTCGCGCCCGGCGCGCGTCGATGATCTCGCCCACCGTACCCAACAGAACGTTCACCGCGAGCGGTTTGGTGAGGTAGGCGAAGAATCCCGCCGCCTTGCCGCGTTCGACGTCGCTCGGCATCGCGTTGGCGCTGATCGCCACCACCGGAATGTCGCGCGTGGATGCGTCGGCGCGCAGAAGCTCCAGCACGGCGTAGCCGTCCATGTCGGGCAGGCTGATATCGAGAAGTATCAGCGCGGGACGATGGGCGCGCGCGAGCTCGATGCCCGCGGCGGGCCGACTGGCGCTCAGCAGATGGATGTCTGCGCGCAACGCGAGCATCGCGCCGATCAGGCGCAGGTTGGCGGGATTGTCCTCGATACAGAGAATGTCCCATTTCGCCGCGCCCGCCGCCGCCGGCGCGGCGGACGCGGTGGTACGCGGCGCCACGGGGCCGCGCGGCGGCTCCCCGGCACGCGGCGCCGCGGGCAGGCGCAGCCAGAAGCTGCTGCCCACGCCCGGCTCGCTCTCGACGCCGATTTCCCCGTGCATCAGATCCATCAACCGCTTGCTCAGCGCGAGGCCGATGCCGGTGCCCTCGACGCCGGTCTGATCCGCGCCCAGACGATCGAACGGGGTGAACAGCCTCGCGAGCTGTCCGGCGGTGAGACCCGCGCCGGTGTCGGTGATCCGGATCCGGACCCTGCCGGCGCTCGCCTCGCCGACGATGCTGACCGTTCCGTGTTCGCGGTTGTACTTGACCGCATTCGACAGCAGGTTGACCAGAACCTGCTTGAGCCGGGTGCGGTCGGCGAGGACGCTCGCGTCGCGAAGCTCGCCCGCCTCGATGAGACGGATGCCGCGCGCCTCGGCGAGCGGGCCGACCAGAGTCAGGCATTCGGCCAGCACCGACGCCAGCTCGACCCGTTCGTTGCTGATGGTGAGCTGGCCCGACTCGATGCGCGACAGGTCGAGCACTTCGTTGATCAGCTCGAGCAGGTGCGCGCCCGCCTGCGCGACCTCGTTCACCTGGTCGCGCTGCTCGCCCGCCAGCGGGTGCCGGCGGTCGCTCAGGAGCAGTTGCGAGAAACCGAGGATCGCGTTCATCGGGGTGCGGAGTTCATGACTCATGCGCGACAGAAACTCCGATTTGGCGAGGCTCGCGCGTTCGGCGAGCTCCTTTGCGGCGATCAGGTCGCCGGTGCGCTGCCGGACGCGCTCCTCCAGCTCCCGGTTGGTCTCGCGCAACTGTGCCGCGCCGACCACCTCGAGCTGCAGCTTCCACTGCCGGACCAGGGCGTATCCGAGCGCGACGAA
>JAOUFA010000213.1 GCA_029858545.1 Betaproteobacteria bacterium | reverse complement strand
GCGATCAAACCGAGGGAAAGCAGTGTCGCGAGCAACGCAAGGCTCCATCTGGCCAATGCCGCGAGTGCGGCCAGCCGGCGCGCCCACAGCGCGTCGAGTTGGACGTACTCGACCCCGGGCAGTCCACGCAGTTCGCCGGCCAGACGGTCGAGCGAGGCGGCGGACGAATCCCGCGTACGAAGCAGCAGCGCATCGGGCAGGGGGTTTCGGTCAAGCCCCTTCAGCAGCGCGGCAAGTTCCTCCAGACTTCGCAGTTCATCCAGTGCTTCCTCGCGGCTGACGAAGCGTACTTCGCTGATGCGCGAATCGGACTCCAGGCGGGAGGCGAGGGCCCGCCCCTCGGCGCGCGCCGTACCGGGACGCATGAATATCGAAATTCGCGGATCGAGCCGGACCTCGCGCGCCACCTCGCCCAGATTCGCGAGCAGGCAATAGCCGCCGACTGGCAGCGAGAGCCCAACTCCGATGACCAGTACATTGAACGCGCCGGCCGATCTCTGCGCGGCGAGCTTTCCGAACGCCCGCTGCAACGCCCGCCGATGCTGCCTGAACCAGGCAATCACTTGCCGGCTCCGCTGACGGTCACTCGCCCGGCGCTCAGCGCCAACAGCCGGCGACCGGCATAACGCTCGATCAGCGCCTGATCGTGAGTGGCGATGAGCACGGTTACACCGACTTGATGGAACGAATAGAAGATATCGAGAATCGACGCGGCGGAGGTTGCATCAAGATTCGACGTGGGTTCGTCGGCAATCAGGATCGCCGGCCGGTTGACCACGGCGCGCGCAATCGCCAGGCGCTGCTGCTCGCCGCCCGATAGTTGGATCGGCGTCGCCCGCTCGCGCCCGAGCAGCCCCACCTTGTCGAGCGCGGCGCGAGCGCGCCGCGCCGCCTCCTTGGCCGGAAAATCGCCGAACTCCAACGGGAGCATGACATTGTCGTAGACGCTGCGGTCGTAGAGCAGCTTCTGGTCCTGAAACACCAGTCCGAGATTGCGACGTAATTGCGGCACCGCCCGTCTGCCGAGCGCGCTGGCGTTCTGGCCATTGACGATAATCGAGCCCGAGGTCGGACGCTCGATCGCCGGGATCATTTTCAGCAATGTGCTCTTGCCCGCGCCGGATTGTCCCGTTACAAAGCACAACTCACCGGCGGCCAACGAAAAGGAAACACCGCTCAGCACTTCCTTGCCGCCCGGATAGCGCTTCGATACGCCGGAAAAACTAATCAATCAGGGCCTCGACAAACTCGCGTGCCGAAAAGGGGCGCAGATCGTCGATACCTTCGCCGACCCCCAGGAAATACACCGGTATCGGCGGTCCTCCCGCGCCCGAGGAGTCTTCGCTGCGCCGCCTCGCGATCGCGCACAGGATGCCGCCCTTCGCCGATCCATCCAGCTTCGTCAACACGAGACCGGTCAGGCCAAGCGCGCGATCAAATGCCTCGACCTGCGCCAGAGCGTTCTGCCCGGTACCGGCGTCGATCACCAGTAGTATTTCGTGCGGGGCATCGGGCATTGCCTTGGCCAGTACCCGTTTTACCTTGCGGATTTCCTCCATCAGGTGCAACTGGGTCGGGAGCCGCCCCGCGGTATCGGCGATCAGCACATCGACCCCGCGCGCGCGCGCCGCGTTTACCGCGTCGAAGACCACCGCGGCGGCGTCGCCAGAGGCCTGTGAAATCACCGCCACGCCGTTGCGCTCTCCCCAGACGAGCAATTGCTCGCGCGCGGCGGCGCGAAAGGTATCGCCGGCCGCGAGGAGCACGGTCTTGCCCTGGTTCTGCAGCCACTTCGCGAGCTTGCCGATGGAGGTCGTCTTGCCCGAACCGTTGACCCCCGCCACCATCAACACGCAGGGCCGACCCCGCTCGAGGTCAAGCTGCCGTTCGAGGGGTGCGAGACGCTCGATCAGCACCTCGCTCAACAAGGCTCTGAGCGCGGCGCCATCCTGCGCGCCGAATTTCGCCGCGCGTTGGCGCAGCGCCTGCAGTATCTCGCGTGTCGCGGCGACGCCGCAGTCAGCGCCGAGCAGTGCCGCCTCGAGCTCGACGTAATCCGCCTCGTCGACGCGCCCGCGATCGATCAGTGCTCCCAGGCCCTGTCCAAGCCGCGCGCGCGTACGCGCCAGACCGGCCTTGAGCCGGGCCTTCCAGGATAAAGCTTGTGGCGTCAAAGCGGACGTAGGCGGATCCGTACCGGGTTTGCCGCGGAAACACGCGCGGCTTGCGGCGAGCATCCGCACAGATAAGATGCTCGCCAGGACAATCCGCCAATTCTAACAAACGCCGCCTCCATGACCTCGCCACGATGCCTGCCGCGCAAACGGCCCGCCGGTCGGATCCGCATCATCGCCGGGACGTGGCGCAGCCGTCTGATCGAAGTCCTCGATCGCCCCGATCTCAGGCCGACGCCCAACCGCGTACGTGAAACCCTATTCAACTGGCTGGGGCAGGATCTCACCGGCGCCGCCTGCCTCGATCTCTACGCCGGATCGGGGGCACTGGGATTCGAAGCCGCCTCGCGCGGCGCCGCCTCGGTGGTGATGGTGGAGGCCGATCCCGCGGCGCTGCGGGTGCTCGAAAAAAACCGCCTCGCCCTCGATGCCCGGCAGGTCGAACTGGTCGCCGCCAACGCGCTCAGCTATCTCGACCGCCCGCACCTCGAGCAACGCTTCGATCTGGTTTTCCTCGATCCTCCATTCAGGCAAAATGTCCTTGCCGAGATTCTGCGCAAGCTGCCCCGGTGTCTGGCGCGCGTGGCGCTCGTCTATATCGAGGCCCCCGCGCCGCAGCCGACACAAATGCCGTGGACGGAAATGAAACGCGCGCGCGCCGGCGAGGTCCATTATCAACTCTTGCGATGGGAAGGCGATGATCAGAGCCGTATATCCGGGAACGTTTGACCCGCTTACCCGCGGGCACGAGGATCTCGTGCGCCGCGCGAGCGTGCTTTTCGACGCGCTTGTTGTAGGCGTCGCCGACAGCCGCGCCAAGAACCCGTTCTTCGTCCTGGAAGAACGCGTCGCACTCGCCCGCGACGTGCTCTCCGACCTGCCGAACGTAACCGTCGCCGGTTTCAGCGGCCTGCTCATCGATTTCATTCGCGCACACAGCGCACGCGTGATTCTGCGCGGATTGCGCGCGGTATCGGACTTCGAATACGAGTTTCAGCTCGCCGGTATGAACCGCAATCTCTATCCCGACGTGGAAACCGTATTCCTGACGCCTTCGGAGCAGCACATGTTCATTTCGGCGACCCTGGTACGTGAAATCGCCTCTCTGGGCGGGGACGTGTCCAAGTTCGTCCATCCGCTGGTGCAGCAGCGACTCATGGAGAAGGCACGCTCGCGCGCCGCCTGAGCAACGCATGCGGCGATCGCGCGCGGAGGTACTTCAACGCTGGCAGCGCGCGCAGTAGTAGGTGGCGCGCTGCCCTTGCACGATGCGTTTGATCGGCGCGCCGCACGCAGGACAGTCCAGTCCGGCGCGCCCGTAAACCGCGTAGCGATACTGAAAGTATCCCTTGCGTCCGTCGCTTCTCACGAAGTCGCGCAAACTCGACCCGCCTGCGCGTATCGCCGCATTCAGGGTGCGCTTGACCGCGCCAACCAGTCGCGCGCAGCGCTGCGGAGAAAGCCGTCCGGCGTGTGTAGCGGGATGGATGCCAGCGCCGTACAGGCTTTCGCTCGCGTAAATGTTGCCGACCCCGACAATGCAATGGCTATCCATCAGCAATTGCTTGATCGCCACGCGCCTCCCGCGGCACAGTGCGTGCAAGGCGCCCGCATTGAACTCGCGCGACAGGGGTTCGACGCCCAGACCCGCCAGCAGCGGATGCAGACAAGGAGATCCCTCGGCCCACAGTACCGCGCCAAAGCGCCTCGGATCGCGCAGTCTGAGAAGCCTGTCGCCCAGCAGGAGGTCGAAATGCTCGTGCCTGCCGGCCGGAGTGCCGGCTGGCAGCACCCGCAGGCTGCCCGACATGCCCAGATGAAGGATCAGCGAGCCCCCGCCACAGTCGAGCAGGAGGTACTTTCCGCGCCGCGCGACGCCGAGTACCCGGCGCCCGGCGAGTCGATGGACCTCTGCGGAAACCGGCCAGCGCAAACGAGCTTCGCGAACCTCGACTCCGGTGACCAGACGCCCCGCCACCTGCGGTTCGACTCCACGACGTGTGACCTCAACCTCGGGCAATTCCGGCATATTGAATTCGCGATCTGCAGAGCGGTTGCACTGGCGTGCCCCGCGCTTGTGCGGGCATCGGAATATACCTAAGATGCAGCGCATCGGGTGTAGCACCGGGAGCTTCTCGCGAAGCTGCGCACGACACATAGAGAAGGAAGATGGTCGAACTATTCCGATTGGCAGGACGATTCTCGCTCGCCGCCGTTGTTTTGCTGTATGCCGCTACCGGCGCACGCGCGCAAGTCGGCGAATCCGACGAATTGAAAGAGCGCGCGCACGAAAACCTCCGAATCGCGCCGGCGAAATCGCCCGAGCCGCTGCCCGGCATGGAGTTGAGCGGCGTCATCCTGTATCAGTATCTACTGGGAGAAATAGCCCTGCAGCGAGGCGACCCGGCCCTTGCTGCGCGCAATTTCCTCGACCTCGCTCGCCGCACGCGCGACCCCCGTCTTGCGCGGCGGACAATGGAAGTCGCGGGAAGCGCGCGGCTGCCGAATATCGCCCTAGAGGCCGCGCGCATCTGGCACGAGGCCGATCCGTCCTCTCCGGCCGCGCTGCAAAGCGTCACCGCCTTGTTGCTGGGCGAAAAGCGCCTCCAGGAAGCCGAGCCCTATCTCGCCAAGCTCATCGCTTCGAGTGCCACCAATCCGGCGAGCGCATTCATGCAATTGGGGCGCCTCTTTGCGGCCCACCCCGACAAGACCGCGACCCTGCGCGTCGTGCAGCAGCTCGCGCAATCCTATCCGGACCTAGCCGAGGCGCAATTCGCCGTCGCGCAGGCCGCCCATGCGGCCGAAGACAAGACCGTCGCGCTGGCGGCGATCCGCCGCGCCGGCGCGCTGCGGCCCGACTGGGAGGTCGCGGCGTTGTTCGAAGCCGAACTGCTGAGAGTCGATGCGCCCGATGAAGCGGTCAGGCGCCTTGCACGCTACCTGGAGGCCTACCCGGACCGCAAGGATGTCAGGCTCAGCTATGCGCGCCTGCTGGTCGGGGCGCGGCGCTATGCCGAAGCACGCGCCGTTTTCGACCAGCTGCTCGCGGCGAATCCGAATGACACCAATGTTCTCTACTCGGTCGGTTTGATCGCGCAGCAAATGAAAGATTACGCCACCGCCGAACGTTACATGCGGCGCCTGCTCGAACTGAAATTTCGCGATGCCGACTCGGTACGCTACGCTCTGGGCCAGCTTGCCGAGGATCAGCAGAAGTGGCCCGAGGCGATTGCGTGGTACGAAAAGATCGGGCAAGGAGAGAGCTATCTTCCCGCGCGCCTACGCGCCGCGCAGGTGATCGCCAAGCAGGGCCGGCTCGACGAGGCGCGCGCCTATGTGCGGCAAATCCAAGTCACCGACGCCAAGCAGCGCGTGCAGTTGATCGTCGCCGAGGCACAGTTGCTGCGGGATGCGCGCCGCGTCGGCGAGGCATTCGCGATCCTGGAGAAGGCTCTGCGCAACGAACCCGATCAACCCGAGATCCTCTATGACTATGCGCTGACCGCCGAGAAACTGCAGCGCTATGACGCGTTGGAAGAAAAGCTGCGCAAGCTGATCGAACTGCACCCGACCTACGCGCATGCCTACAATGCTCTGGGCTATTCATTCGCCGAGCGCAATATGCGCTTGGGCGAGGCGCGCAAGCTGATCGAAAAGGCGCTGGAACTCGCGCCCGAGGACTACTTCGTCATCGATTCGATGGGATGGGTGCTGTACCGGCAGGGCGACCTGAGCGGGGCGATCCGGTGGTTGCGCCGCGCGTACAACGGCCGCCCGGATGGGGACATCGGCGCGCATCTTGGCGAGGCGCTCTGGTTCAGAGGCGAGCGGGACGAGGCGCGGCGCATCTGGGACGAGGCCCTAAAGAACTTTCCCGACAGCGAAGTTCTGCAACAGACCATCAAGCGCATCAAACAGTGAGCCCCGCGGCGCGCGCATTTCTCGCCACGACGCTGCTTGCGCTCGCGGCTTGCGCCGAGCTTCCCGCGGCGCGCGACGGCGAACGTGTCGAATTCGAGTTGAGCGCGCGCATCGCGCTGCGGTTTCGCGAAGAGGCCTCGAGCGGCAACCTTGCCTGGCGACACCGCCACGAGGGCGACGACCTGCTCATTTCCACTTCCCTCGGACAGGGCATCGCACACCTGCGGCGTGACGGAGATCACTATTTCCTGACGACATCCGACGCGCGGGAATACCGCGCCGCGAATGCCGAATCGCTTACCGAGGCGGTACTCGGCTATCCGTTGCCGGTCGTCGGTCTGGCGGATTGGGTGCGTGCGCGCCCGCAACGCGATGGCCCGCCCCCGAAGGCGCACTACGATTCACTCGGCCGACTCACTGAATTGCGACAAGG
>JAOUFA010000388.1 GCA_029858545.1 Betaproteobacteria bacterium | reverse complement strand
ACCGACACCCGCGTGCCGAGCGTGGGCGACCACTTTGCGATGTGCCGCCAATCGAGCACGATGTCGGCCTCGTCCGAGTGCATCGACAGCACCGGGCAGCCGAGCGTCAGTCCGGCGTGCACCTGGGCGTGCGCGGCGGAGATTGCCCGCAGCCAACCGAAGTGCACCGGAAATCCCGCGGCAGGCTTCAATGCGAGGTCGAAGTCCCATTCGCCGGCGTAGTCGCGGTGCAGACTTTGCACATAGTTTTGCGACAGTACGCGGCCGTCGTGAAGGAACGGGAAGAATCTGCCCAGCCCTGCGGCAATGGCGAGCTGTGCCCGTTGCACGGCGCCGAGATTCCAGTCGAGGAACGGGCTGTTGAGCCACAGCGCCTTTACCCGCTGCGGGTGGCGTTGTGAATACAGGGCGCAGATCAGCCCGCCGGTCGAATGTCCGGCGAGCAGCACCGGTTCGCCGATCGCATCGAGCGCCGCCGACACATCGGCGAAATATTCGCCGATGTCGCTGCAGAAATTCGGATGCTGGTGCGCGCGCAGCGAGCGGCCATGCTTTCTGAGGTCGAGCGCGTGAAATGCATAGCCTTCCGCGGCAAAGCGCTCGGCCATATGGCGCTGAAAGAAGTAATCGATGAAACCATGCACATAGAGCACGGGTCCCCGCGGCGCGGCCTGCAGCGGCAGACGAACCAACGTCGCGACGACCGCACCGTCATAGTCGTCGGCGAATGAGAATTCGCGTGCCTCGAAACCCGCCAGCCGATCGGTGGCCCAGAGCGGGTCGGTTGGGCCGCGCTGCCTCGGCGCGGCGCCGCGCGGGTAGCCGCTCACTTGGCGCGCCCTCCGCCGCCGTCGCGTGACGATCTAGAGCGGTTGGCGCTCGCGATACAGCTCATAGGCGATCGGTTCCTTGTTTTGATAGCCGATGCGCCGGCGCCGGCTCTCTTCGAGCAGGCCGTAACGCAGCACCGCCTCGACCGAACGCGCTTGCGCGGCACCGCGCTGCGAGAATTCGAAATCGTGGGTCGCGGGCTGACCGGGACGCAGCCGGTTGTCCCACAGATCGACGATGAACGGCCGCCACAGAACGGTTCGCTTGATGACACGCTCGGATTCGGCGAGTACTCGTCCGTCGGCATCCAGCAAGCGCACGCTCAATACAAGGTGTCGGTCCGGAGTTCCGGTGGGTACAAAGTGCGCGGCGCCCACATTGGTGAGCGTGAGCCGGAAACGTCGGCTGCCCGCCGGGGTCTGCTCGAGGCGCACGCTGAGCGCCTTGCGCAGCATGTCCGGATCGTGCCCGCCGCGCCACAAGTGACGCCGCGTCGCGCGCAGCTTGCCGCCCGCAACCAGCGCGCGCTCGATCAACGGCATGTGGCAATCGACGCATTGCAGCGCGGCCGGATCGCTCAGGCGCGTCTCGCCGCTGCGTGAAAGCTTTGCACCGTGGCCCGCCTGGATCTCGGTGACGGTGCCGCAGGGCGGATAGCGCCAGAAGGTGTCCCAACGTTCGCCGCTCACCACATGGCAGCGCAGACAGAGTTCGTTGCCGCTCGCGATCTTTTCCACCGGATGCGCCTCGTTGGCCTCACCGAACACGCCAAGTATCCTGCCATTGCGCAGATGGCAGGCGGCACAGGTGACGCCTTCGTGCTGCAGGGCCGGGTCAAAGCCGGGGTTGGGCTCGAGCACCGGGTCCCATTTGGCGGCATCGCGAAATCCGAGCACCCGCTCCTCCTGCTGCCGGTCGAGGGGAATATGGCAGTTCTTGCAGATCTGCTGCGCGCCGTCGAATTGCCAGTCGACCTGGAAGTAAGGATCGGTCCAGGCGCGGCTGTGCATGCTGCTGCGCCACTCTTCGAAGAATTCGCCGTGACAGCTGCCGCATTGTTCGGCGCGCAGGGCGCCGAGCGATGGTGGCGCCGCGGTGGTATCGACCGGACGTTCGAAGGCCTCCGATACCGAGAAAATATTCATCGGGCGCAGCATGCGCCAGCCGAGGAAGACCGCTAACAACACGAATGCCACAACGAAAAACCACCGACGACGAGGTGGGCGCCGGGCACTCGCCGGGTCCTTCACCCCCGCAGTGCGGTCGTCGCGGGCCGGCGCGTGCGCGCGCGCGCCGCGCAGCCTCCGCGCCAGTCGCGGCAAAAAGGCGACTGCGCCGAGCAGGGCGACCGCGATGAGTACCTTGCGGACCAGCCCCTCCCCACCCGCGACCGCCTCGCGCCCCGCATAACCCAACCAGGTATACGCGAAGGCGCCCGGCAGCATGAACACGAAGGTCGCGGCGACATAGGCGCCGAGGCCGATTCGTGTCAGACCCAGTGCGTAGTTGAGCAGATTGAACGGAAAGAGCGGCACCAGACGCACGAATGCAACGAAGCGCCAGCCCTCGTCCCGCACGCCGTCGATGAGTTGCTTCACGCGACCGCTCGCCTTGCGTTCGACCCAGTCCGCCGCAACATAGCGCGCGAGGACGAACGCCACGCTGGCGCCGAGCGTCGCACCGGCAAGGCTGTAGACGGTGCCCCACACCGGACCGAACAGCGCACCGCCGGCGAGGGTCAGGACCGAGCCGGGCAGGAACAATACCGTCGCCAGAGCGTAAATCGCGATGAACGCGAGCGGGCCCAGCACCCCCGCGCCGCTCACCCACTCGTCGAGTGCGCGCGGATCGAGCCGCTCCCGGTAGACCAGGGCGAGCGCGATCGTCGCGGCGAGCACGCCCAGCAGCAGCCCACGCGCAAGCGTCTGTCGGTTCATGCCCCGCTGACGGGTCCGCCGAACCCGAACATCCGGCCGTTCTGCTGGCGCGCCAGCAAGGCCGTGAGATCATCGGCAGCCAGGGGTCTCGCGACATAGTAGCCCTGGATAAGCTGGCAACCGTGCTCGTGCAGAATGCGCAGCTGCTCCTCGGTTTCGACCCCCTCGGCGACCACCGTCATGCCGAGCGAGCGAGCCATCGCGATAATGGTCGTCGCGATCGCTCGCGAGTTCTGGCTGTGCGCAATATCCTTGATGAACGACCGGTCGATCTTGAGCACGTCGATGGGGAACTGGCGCAGATAGCTGAGCGACGCATAGCCGGTACCGAAATCGTCGAGCGCGATGGAAATACCGCGCTCGCGCAGCGCATGGAGTTTGGCCGCGCTCTCGGGCACGTTCCGAATCACGGTGCTTTCGGTGATCTCGATTTCCAGGTCGCTGCCGGCAATACCGGCCTGCGCAAGCAGCGCACAGATGTCGTCGACCAGCGCAGGGTCGTCGAACTGGCGTTGTGAAAGATTGACCGCGACGCGCAAGCCGTCGAACCCCAGCGCGCGCCAGGCAAGAAGTTGTGCCGCGGCCGAGCGCAGGCTGTCGCGACCGACCGGCATGATCAGTCCGGTGGACTCGAGCAGCGGAACGAATTCCGCCGGGGAAAGACACTCTTTTCCCGGACTCATCCAGCGCAGCAGCGCCTCGACGCCGACGATGCGGCCCTTGGCGAGGTCGAATTGCGGCTGGTAATGAAGAATCAGCGCTCCCGCGCTCGCCGCGTGGCGCAATTCCTCCTCCATCTTCAGCCGGTCGACCTGCACCGCGAACAGCGAGTGCTCGTAGAACTGCACCTGGTTGCGACCTGCCTCCTTCGCCTGATACATCGCCTTGTCGGCGTTCTTGAGAAG
>JAOUFA010000493.1 GCA_029858545.1 Betaproteobacteria bacterium | reverse complement strand
GGCGCAATTCCTCCTCCATCTTCAGCCGGTCGACCTGCACCGCGAACAGCGAGTGCTCGTAGAACTGCACCTGGTTGCGACCTGCCTCCTTCGCCTGATACATCGCCTTGTCGGCGTTCTTGAGAAGTTCGGCGATATCCTCGGTATCGAAGGGAAAGATCGCGACGCCGATACTGATGCTCACCACGACCTCGTAGCCCTGCAAGTGGAAGGGCTGGCGCATCGCGTCGAGTATTTTGCGTGCCACCTCGCCGATCGCCTCGACACTCTCCAGGCCCTCGAGCACGATGGTGAATTCGTCGCCGCCCACGCGCGCGACGGTGTCGGTCTTGCGCACGATCGCCGAGAGCCGCTCTCCGACGCTGCGCAGCAGCTCGTCGCCGACATGGTGCCCCAGCGTGTCGTTGACGCGTTTGAACCCGTCGAGATCCATGAAGAACAGGCCGAGTAGCCGGTCGCCGCGCAATGCCTGCTGCATCGCATGGTTGAGCCGATCGAGAAAGAGATTCCGGTTCGCCAGACCCGTGACCGTATCGAAGTTCGCGAGCTGCGCGATGCGCTCCGCGTTGCGCTTGCGTTCGGTAATATCGCGCACCACGCCGACAAACAGACGCCTGCCGCCGACCCGCATCTCGCTCAGCGCGAGTTCGATCGGAAACGTGCTGCCGTCCTTGCGCAGACCTTCCATTTCGCGCGGCCCGAGCCCGGCGGCACGTGCTATTCCAATGTCCACCTGATGCCGCAATTCGGTTTCAAGCGAAGTTCGCCAGGCGACGGGCAGAAGATCCGCGAAGTTGCGCGCGGTGAGCTCATCGGGCGAATAACCGAACAAACGCACCGCGGCACGGTTGATCGACACGATACGACCGTCCTCCTCGGTGGTAAGGATCGCGTCGCTCACACTGTCGAGTATCCCGTCCAGGTGCGCCAGACTCGCCTGCAGGCGATCCTCGGTTTGGCGCAGCGCCTCGACCTTGCCCTCGAGAGCGTCGCGTGCCTCGAGCAGGCTGGCGGTACGTTCGCGCACCTGCGCTTCGAGTCCGTTGCGTGCGCGCACCAGGTCGTCGCGCATGTGTTTGCGCTCGAGCGTCGAGCGGATGCGCCCGAGGAGTTCCTTCAGATTGAAGGGTTTCGATACGTAGTCGGCCGCCCCCGCCTCGAAGGCCGCGTTCACCGAATTGTGATCGCTGAACGCGGTCAACATGATGATCGGCGGCGCGTCGCTTCCCAGCCGTGTGCGGATGCGGCGCGTCGCCTCGATGCCATCGATACCGGGCATGTCGACATCCATGAGGACCAGGTCGCAGGTCTCCGCGCAGGCGCTTGCCACCGCGCCAAGTCCGTCTACCGAAAAAGCGAGCGCATACTCCCCCGACAGCGCCGACTCCATCAGCCTGCGGTTGGCGGCATCGTCGTCGACGACGAGGATGGTGGCGCGTTGGCCCGGGGTGGTGGGCGGCTCTTGCGTCATGGTAGGTCGTTGGGCTTGCCTATGCGGTCCAGCCGGATTCAAGCCGACTCCCCGGCCTCCGGCAGGCTGTAGTCGCATGCTACCTTTCATTGCCCGGCGGCGGAACGCCGTAATGAGGCATCGATCGGGTTCAATTCGGCATGATCGACAAGCCCGGCGAAAAACCCGCACGGGCGGCGGCATGCGCGCCCGGAAACTCGCAAAGCCGGGTCGCTGCGGTCTATTGTGGTGCAACTTGCGGAAGAAAACCCCATCCCTGCGAAGGAATGGGGCGATAGATCCAACAGCGAAGAACTACTGAGTCGTGATAACCGTCGTGGCCGCCACGGCCGCGGTCCTGGCTGTCGTATCGACGGTGTTCGACGCACCTCCTCCACCGCAGCCGGACAGAACCAGCAGCAACGCAGCTGTCAAGGCCATCGCCGCCGCCCTCGGAAGCTTGTTTGGTTTCATCGCGAGCACCTTAGAACTGGCAGACGCCGCTGAACGCTTCGGAGGCCCCCTGGATCAGGATCGTGCTGCCGCCGTTCACTGCAATGGCGTTGGCGACAAGCGGGGTCGCGCCTCCTGTCGGGGTAAAAGTGATGGACCTCGCTGCCGAAGGCGCGGTGGCGGCCAACGCTGCAACGGCAAATGGAATGCCCGTGCCCGAGCTTTGCGCGGTGGACGGTACGACGGCGTAGCCGTTACTCGTGTAGTTCACTTGGGTGCCCGCGTAGTCGATGGTGCCGCCGGTTGCGCTGGTGAAGGTAAGCACCGCGATGATGTTGTAACCGGCCTGAAACGGCACGGTCGCCCCGACCGGCACGGGCTGCGTCACCAGCATCGCGCAGCTACCGCTGGACGGAAACGCGGACACCGCAAAAGCACTCGAAACAGGAAGTAGCGCGGCCAGAAGAACACCGGCGGTCAAACGAGGCAGGAACCGCTTCATTCCGGAAATGGGTTTCATTCTGCTTTCTCCTAGGTAGAGGTGGCCTGAGGCTGATGCCGAGGCTTGCGTCGAGGGTACAACCTCATCCCCACATACCGGTCATTCAAGAAGCGGATTCCGTGACTTAATCCAAGGTATACGCAATACTTTTTGCGACGCGTCGCGCTTCGCGTCGCCGCGTACCGACAGCGGGACAGCTTCGACGGCTGCACGCCGATCACGCAACGAGCGCTCCACCACCGCTCAGTGCATCGTTCCCGGCAGCCAGAGCGAAATCTTCGGAAAGGCGATGAGCAGGGCCATCACCACCACCTCGCAGGCGAGAAACCAGTAGCAGCCCTTGAAGATGGTCTTCAGCGGAATCGACGTACCCG
>JAOUFA010000212.1 GCA_029858545.1 Betaproteobacteria bacterium | reverse complement strand
CAGCGCCGCGAATTCAGAAAGTACGTCGCGGGCATCGAAGGCAAATGGGGAACCGAAGGGGTCCGCACCAGCACGCAAAAGGATTACGTCGGCTACGACAAGGATTTCACGCAGCGCAGGATCGTGGATTTCGAGAAGGGCAAGGCAACCGTCGAAGTGCTCGTCGACCAGAAGGAGGCCGCCGATCCGGAAAAGGTGAAGAAGAAGATCGAGGAACAGATCGTCGCGCTGCTCCGCGACCGTGGTGTCGACGATCCGATGGCCGCCAAGGAACACGCCAAGCCGCTGGCAAAACCGATTCTGGCGGGACAGGTGCCATCGCGCGACGGCGCGCCGGTCACCCCGGATTCCGCGCGGCAGTTTGCCGAAGGGGTGGCGATGGGCTCGACCATCAGGACCCGGGAAGTCGTCGGGAAAGACGGCGTCACGCGCATCAACGCGTCGGCGGGATTTTCGCTCATGCCCGATCACCTGAAGCGTCGCGCGGGGGAATTCCGAGAATTGATCGTCAAGCAGGCGAGACGCTTCAACCTCGATCCCCGGCTCGTCTTCGCGCTGGTGCACTCGGAGAGCTATTTCAATCCCAAGGCGCGCTCGCCCGCGCCCGCCTACGGCATGATGCAGCTGGTCCCCGCCTCCGGAGGTCGCACGGCCTACCTGCACGTCTACAAGCAGGACAAGCTGGTCACCGCCGACTACCTGTATTCGCCGTCGAACAACGTCGAACTGGGTGCCGGCCTGCTCAACGCGATGCTGACCAGGGATTTCAGGAACATCAAGGACGAGAAGAGCCGCGTCTACTGCGCGATTGCCGGCTACAACACCGGGCCCGGCAACGTCGCCAAATCATTCGTCGGCAAGCGCGACATTCCCCGGGCGGTGGCGAAGATCAACCAGATGACCTCCGACCAGGTATTCGAGCATCTGCGCAGAAACCTGCCCTTCGAGGAGACCCGCACCTACATGAAGACCGTCACCGGTCACATGCCGACCTATGCGGAGTGGAGTGCCCGGTAGCGGGGTCGCAGGCAGGATTTGCATGCCTTGCCGCGCCGCGGCAACCGGCTGAGCAGCGGCGCCGCAAAACCTCGCCGACCCGCTCGTCTTATCGCAGGATAGACGCCGCTGCGGCACGCAGTGCGGCTCGTGCAAGCCCGCGCGCAGCGTCGTGCCGCGCTCCCGGCAACATGCGAAGATGCCGGGCGCGCACGGCGCCCTTTGCGGAAGGAGCCTCATCATGTGGTTCATCGGCCTAGTGATCGGAATGCTGCTCGGCGGCATCGTCGGCCAGGGAGCCGGCGCGCTCGTCGGTGGACTGCTTGGCGCGATCATCGGCGCGGTGGCGTCCGCGTTGAGTGGTGGTTCCCGCCATGCGGCGCTGGAGGCGCGCATCGCGGCACTCGAACGATCGGTCGATGCACTGCGGCGGGCATCACCCGGTGTCGCGCAGGCAGACACCGCCGGCGCGACCGTCCACACCGCCACCCCGGCAGCCCCTGCGCCCGAACCGGAGGTCGCGCCGCCTATCGAAGCGATCGCCGCCGGAGCGCCAGCAGCGGCTGCGCCGCGCGTCGAATCCGCTCCCGAGGAAAGGCCCTCCGCGCCCCTGCCCGGCATGGCGATCTGGCAATGGCTCAGCGGCGGCAATGCGCTGGTACGCGTCGGCGTGGTGCTGCTGTTCTTCGGCGTGGCCTTTTTGCTGAAATACGCCTACGAGCACACGCAGATCCCGATCGAAGCGCGCCTGATCGCGGTGGCGCTCGGCGCCCTCGCGATGCTCGTGATCGGCTGGCGGCTGCGCGCGAGGAATCCGGTGTACGCACTCGCGATACAGGGCGGCGGTGTCGGGCTGCTCTATCTCACTGTGTTCGGCGCGTTCCGTCTGTTCAACCTGATACCAGGGGAAGCCGCGTTCGTGCTGCTGGTGGCGATCGCGGTGCTTTCGGCGATGCTCGCGGTGCTGCAGGACGCGCTCTCGCTCGCGGTACTGGGCATCTCGGGCGGCTTTCTCGCGCCGGTCCTCGCCTCGACCGGCTCGGGCAGCCACGTCATGCTGTTCAGCTACTACGCGCTGCTGAATCTCGGCATCCTCGCCATCGCGCTGTACCGCGCCTGGCGGCCGCTCAATCTGCTCGGATTCGTGTTCACGTTCGGCATCGGCGCGCTGTGGGGCACGCGCTTCTACCGTCCCGAGCTGTTCACGAGCACCGAACCCTTTCTGATCCTCTTCTTCGTGCTGTACGTCGCGATCGCGGTGATCTTCGCGCTGCGCCAGGCGCCGCTCCTGAAGCACTACGTCGACGGCACGATCGTGTTCGGCACGCCACTGGTGGGTTTCGGCCTGCAGACCCAGCTCGTAGGCGAGTTTGAGTACGGTGCGGCGTGGAGCGCGCTCGCCGCCGCGGCGCTCTACCTTGCGCTCGCCAGCCTGCTGTACCGCCGCCACCAGGAAAAACTGCGCATGCTGGTCGAGGCCTTCCTTGCGCTCGGCGTGATCTTCGCGACCCTCGCGATTCCGCTCGCGTTCGAGGGCCGCTGGACCTCGGCGGCCTGGGCGCTCGAAGGCGCCGCGGCCTACTGGGTCGGCGTGCGCCAGGTTCGCCGCTTGCCGCGCGCCTTCGGTCTGCTGCTTCAGTTCGCCGCGGGCATCGCCTTCCTCGTCGATGTCGGACGCGGCTTCGGCAGCACGCCGATTCTCAACAGCTTCACCCTGGGATGCGTGCTGATCGCCGGCGCGGCATTGTTTTCGAATCGCACGATCGAGCGTCATGCCGAACAAGTCGGACATTTCGCGATGCAAACGGCGGTCGTCGTCTTCGTCTGGGGTCTGGGCTGGTGGCTGCTCGGCGGACTGCACGAAATCCACCTGCACGTGCCGTATGCCGAGCGCGGCCATGCGACGCTGCTCTTTCTCGCCGCCAGCTGCGCGGCGTTCAGCCTGCTGTCGGCGCGCGGCTGGTGGATCGCGCGCTATCCGGCGCTCGCGCTCGCGCCCCTCATGCTGCTGGCGCTTGGCGTCGCGGCACAGGAAGGTTGGCGCGGTCACCCGCTCGCGGGCCTGGGCCTCGCGGCCTGGCCGGTCGCCTTCGTCCTGCACCTGAACATCCTGCATCGTCACGACGAGCTCGAAAACCGCTACATGACTTTCGCGCACGCGGCGGGACTGTGGCTGCTCGCGGCGGTGGGGGCCTGGGAACTGGGCTGGCAGATCGACCAAGCCGTCGCCGGACGCCGCGTCTGGCCGCTCATCGCATGGGCCCTGGCGCCCGGCGTGCTGCTCGCCGCGCTCGCGCTCGGCGGCGAGCGCATTGCCTGGCCGGTGATGAGGCGCCCGCGCGCCTATCTGTGGATCGGCGTCGCCCCGCTCGCCGCCTTCCTGTGGGCCTGGACCCTGTACGCCAACTTCAGCAACGACGGCGACCCCGCGCCGCTGCCCTACCTGCCGCTCGTCAATCCGCTCGACATCGCGCAGATGCTCGGCTTCACGGTACTCGTCCTGTGGTGGCGCGCGCTGCGTGACCACGCCTTCGACGCGGCAAGCCCCGCTCGCGCGGCCTGGCCCGCCGCGCTGCTGGGCGCAGCGGGTTTCGTTTTCCTGAACGGCGTGCTGCTGCGCACGCTGCATCACTGGGCGGAGATACCGTATCGCTTGCACGCGATGCTGCGCTCTGACCTGGTGCAGACCTCGCTCTCGATCTTCTGGACCGTGCTCGCGCTTGCCGCGATGCTGTTCGCCACACGCCGCGCTCTGCGCAGTCTGTGGTTCACCGGCGCGGCACTGATGGCGGTGGTGGTCGTGAAGCTGTTTCTCGTTGAACTCGCCAAGATGGGCGGCGTCGAGCGCATCGTTTCGTTCATCGCGGTAGGTATCCTGATGCTGGTGATCGGTTATGTCGCGCCGATACCGCCCAAACACCCGGAGTCGGCATGAAAATTCTGTTCTCTGTTCTGCTCGCGCTGGCCTCCGCCGCGGCGGCGGCCGAGTCGCCCGACGAGTTCGGCTTCGCGCTTTCCATCGAAGGCGTGGGAGGCAATGCGTTTTACCGCGTGGCGATTCCACCCCCGGTGTACGAGGTCACCGCGTTCGCCGACCTGCGCGACCTGCGCGTGTTCAACGCCGCGGGCGAGACGGTACCTCATGCCTTCCTTCCGCTCGAGCGCGTCACCGAGCGCCCCGCTCCGGTCACCCTGCCGTTCTTCCCTTTGCGCGGCCCGCGTGACGCGCGCATCGAGGACTTCGACCTCCACCTGGACAAGACTTCGGCCAGGCTGAGCCTGCGGGTGAACTCGCGCGGTTCGAAAGCCGGGCAAGCGGCGCTGCTCGGCTACCTCGTCGACGCCTCGGCGCTGCAAGAACCCCTCTCCGGGCTGCTGCTCGACTGGCACGCGGCGGGCGAGTCCTATTTCGCCTCGGTGCGCGTCGAGGCAAGCGACGACCTGAAATACTGGACCACGCTCGTCGCCGACGCACCGCTTGCGCGTCTCGTCCACGGCGCGCAACGTCTCGAGCAAAGAAACATCGCGTACCGGAGTCATCGCGCGAAGTATCTGCGTCTGCGATGGCACGATATCGCACAGGTGCCGCGGCTGGTCGGCGTGGCGGGCAGCCGGCCCGAGCGTCGTGCGCAGTCCGAGCGCGTCTGGAAGGAACTCGTCGCGGTACCCGACGCGGACCGGCGCGGTGACTATCTGATCGATACCGGCGGTCTGTTTGCGCTCGAACGTCTCGCGCTTCGCCTGCCGCAGGAGAATTCCGTGGTGCCGATGCAGATCCTGTCGCGCGCCAGTCCGGCGGACCCCTGGACGGCGGTCACTCACGCGGTCGTCTATCGACTGAAACAGGACGGCAGGGAACTGGTCAGCGCGGAGATTTCCGTCAACGCAAATTCGCGACGCTACTGGCTGCTGCGCGCGGATGCGAACAGCGGCGGGATCGGCGCCGGCGTATTGACCGTCAAAGCCGGCTGGACGCCGCGCGAAATCGTCTTCGCGGCGCGCGGCGCCGGGCCTTTTCGGCTCGCCTACGGCAACGCCAGGGCGCGCTCGAGCGCGCTGGCGATCGAAACGCTGGTGCCCGGCTGGCGCACCGCCGACGCGCCCACTCTCTCTTCCGCAAGCACCGGCGGCGCGCAGATCCTCGCGGGTGATGCGGCGCTGCGCGATCGGATCGACGTGAAGAAGTGGAGCCTGTGGGGCGCGCTGCTCGCCGGCGTGGCGCTGCTCGCGTGGATGGCGTGGCGCCTGGTCGCCCAGATGAAGCGCCAGACCTAGCGCGGCACCGACCGCGAATGCCGGAACGGGGTCAAGCGCCCACGCGGCGTTCGAAGCCGTTGACGAGCAGGCGACCGAGGTGGGAAATCATGGCCTGGTCCTCGAACAGCACGCCGGAGCGCGCGGCGATCCGTGCCTCGACCGCGGCACGATAGTCCCGGTCGGTGCCCAGCCGGACCGCCTTGGCGACATAGTCTCCGGCATCGGCGGCGACCAGTTCGTCCAGCCCCATGCGCCGGCAGCACGCGAGGGTGAGGCGTCCGCGCAACTGGTCCGACGGCAGCGTCACCAGCGCTCGGCCCACCGCGAAGACCTCGATCGAAGAGTTGCCGCCGCCGAATACGAAGGTGTCGAGGACCACATCGGATACCTTGACGAGATTGAGGAAGTCCCGGAACGGCAGCCTCGGGACGAAGCGCACGCGGGCCATTTCCTCCGGCATCCGGCGCCGGAGCCGCTCGACGAGCATCTGCTTCAGGAGCGGCTTTTCGCCTTCGAGGAAGACCAGAACGCCGTTGCGGTCGGCTGCCAGGATCTGCTGAAAAACCGCGTCCTGATCGGGATGAAGCTTGAAGAGAGTCTGGGGACAGAGGTAGATCGTATTTGAGTCGCTCAGGCCATAGTGCGCGCGACCCTTGTCGAGTCCCGCGGTATCGGGTCTGAAGTAGTAGGTCAGCGCATCGCCCGCCGGCAGCGCAAGCAGCTGCTCGGAGTAGTACTGCTCGGACCCCGCCAGCTCGCATCCCGCGTGCGTCACGAAGTAATCGATCGCGGGAATTCCGGTGCTCATGGGATGCCCCCAGGTCACGCATTGCATCGGCGCGAGGCGCGCAAACGCGAGGAAATAGGTGAAGCTGTCCATGCCGATATCCGGATAGAAGAGGATATCGAGCGCGTACCCTGCGATCTGATTTCGGGCCGCTTCGAGAGAGGGGCTCAGGGTAACGAACTCCTTCACCCGGCTCCGGATATAACGGGATACGCGATCCGGCTGCTGCGCGGGGGCGAAGACGCAGATGTCGAAGACGTCCCGCGGCAGATTTCCGATCACGCCCATCATCAGCTTGCCGATCGTGTGTTCGCTCAGATGCGCGGACACGAATCCGAGGCGGATACGCGCGTCCCGCCGGCGCGGTGCCGGTTGCGCGCAGTGCGCCGCCTCGAAACCGAGCGAAGGGCAGGCACGCAGGAACAGGCGCGCGACCCGGGTGACCAGCGCACGGTCGTTCAGGCCGTGGTAGGCGAGAAAGAACCAATAGCTCTGCGGCACCGCGGCAAGCGGATC
>JAOUFA010000211.1 GCA_029858545.1 Betaproteobacteria bacterium | reverse complement strand
TCGCGCTGCTGGTGCTGATCGGCGCCTCCGGGCTGATGATGAAGTTCGTGCGCCATACCGACATCGTCGCGGTGAAGGCGTTCATGCTGGGCCTGTTGCGCTTCGACTGGCAGCCGCTGCCGGCGGATGCGCCGCTGCTGGTGCACCTCACGCTCGTCGCGCTGCTGATGGTGATCTTCCCCGCCTCCAAGCTGATGCACGCGCCGGGACTGTTCTTCAGCCCGACGCGCAACCAGGTGGACAATCCGCGTGAACGTCGCCACCTCGCCGCCTGGGCGGCCGAGAGCGAAGGCAAATAACCGACGGGAAGACGAGACCATGGGCGCTGCCGAATTCACTACCCCGCCGCTGAAGGAATATCCGGTGATCCCGATCCTCCAGGCGGGTGCCATGGCCGGGACGAAGCCCTATGTCGCCTCGGAGAAGATCAACGAGGCGATCGGCTTCCCGGGCAAACTCGTCGACAACTGGAAGGAAGTCGCGCTCGCGAAGATGGCCGACCTGCTCGGCAAGTATCGCGGCCTGCGCGTATTCATGGACGCCTGCGTGCACTGCGGGGCGTGCACCGACAAGTGCCACTATTTTCTCGGCACCGGCGACCCGAAGAACATGCCGGTCGCGCGGCAGGATTTGATGCGCAAGGTGTACCGGCGCTACTTCACCCTCGCGGGCAGGTACTTCCCGAAGCTGGTCGGCGCCGAAGACCTCACCGAGGAGGTGCTCGACGACTGGTATCGGTACTACAACCAGTGTTCGGAGTGCCGACGCTGCTCGGTGTACTGCCCCTACGGCATCGACACCGCCGAGGTCACGATGGCGGGCAGGGAGATCCTCGACGCGGTCGGCATCGGGCAGAAGTACACCAACGAAATCATCGGCAAGGTGCACAAGATCGGCAACAACCTGGGCCTGCCCGGCCCGGCGCTGCTCGACACGCTGCAGACCCTCGAGGAGGAGATCAAGGAAGACACCGGCCTCGACGTAAAACTGCCGCTCGACGACGAGGGCGCGGAGGTGCTGGTGATCACGCCCTCGGCGGACTTCTTCGCCGAGCCGCACGTGTACAGCCTGATCGGCTACGCGAAGGTGTTCCACGCCGCGGGGATACGCTGGACGCTGTCGACGCGCGCCTCGGAGGCGGGCAACTTCGGCATGTTCATCGGCAACTATGGCCAGATGCAGAAGATCGCGAGCCGCGTGCGCGAAGCGGCGCAGGAACTGAAGGTCAGACGCCTGGTGGTCGGCGAGTGCGGCCATGCCTGGCGCGTCGCCTACAGTTTCTGGAACACGCTGATCGGGCCCTTCGACTATCTCGATTCGCGCTACCCGGTGCCGCAGCACATCTGCGAGCTGACCCACGACCTGATCCGGCGCGGCGCGATCCAGCTCGACCGCGAGAAGAACGATCACCGCATCGTCACGTTCCACGATTCCTGCAATGTCGCACGCGGCGCCTCAATGGGCGGCATGCCGCGCGGGCAGTTCATCCTGCCGCGCGAGATCATCCGCGCTTCGTGCAATCACTTCCACGACATGGCGCCCGAAACGATCCACGAGCACACCTTCTGCTGCGGCGGCGGCGGCGGGGTGCTCACCGACGAGGTGACGGAATTGCGCGTCAAGGGCGCGCTGCCGAGGATGGAGGCGCTGCAGCAGGTGGTCGGCGAGCACGGCGTCAATTTCATGGCCACCATCTGCGCGATCTGCAAGGCGCAGTTCAGCAAGGTGCTGCCGTATTACAAGTTCGACATGGGCATGGTCGGCGGCGTGCACCAGCTGGTCGGTGACGCGATCCGGCTGGGACGCAAGGATTGATGCATCAATGATGATGACGAGGAGCGCATCGAATCAGGCACTGACCTAATCGGTTTCGAATTCGCGGTTTTGAATTTCACCGATCTCCGCTTTTCGCACGGTTGCGTTTTCTGCAACCGTGCAAAAAGCGGAGACACTGAGGGCGACGACTCCCCTCGTGAGATGACCGGAATTGCGGGTTCGGAGGCCCTCAGGGTCTCCCGATTTCGCAAGGTTGCACAAAACGCAACCTCGGGAAATCGGGAGATCGGAGAAATTCAAAACCGCCGAAGCCAGTGCATATCGCCCCGTGCTTACCCGCATCAGCCAAGCAGAAACTCGAAAGAAACCAGGAGAACACGATGTCCGCCACCCTCGACAAGAAGCCCGACGCCGAGAAACTCACTTTCCGACGTTTCAAGGAAGGCGACAGCCAGTGGAAGACGCGAACCGAGCAGATCTTCCAGGCGAGCTATACGCACAAGTGCCCGACCTACCAGAAGAGCACGCCGCCCTGCCAGGCGAGCTGCCCCTCTGGCGAGGATATCCGCGGCTATCTCGCGATCGTGCGCGGTACCGAGAAGCCCCCCGCGGGGGTGACGTGGCAGGAATACGCCTGGCGGCGCCTCACCGAGGCGAACCCGTTTCCGTCGGTGATGGGGCGGGTGTGTCCCGCGCCCTGCGAGTCGGGCTGCAATCGCAACGAAGTCGAGGACTTCGTCGGCATCAATTCGGTCGAGCACTTTCTCGGCGAGTACGCGATCGAGAAGGGCCTCAAGTTCAACGCCCCCGCGGTGAAGACCGGCAAGAAGGTCGCGGTGATCGGCGGCGGTCCGGCGGGGCTCTCGTGCGCCTATCAGCTCGCGCTGAAGGGCCATCAGGTGACGTTGTTCGACGAGCATGCGGAACTGGGCGGCATGATGCGCTACGGCATCCCGGGTTTCCGTACGCCGCGCGATGTGCTTGACGCCGAAATTCAACGCATTCTCGACCTCGGCGTGAAGACGCGCCTCAGTTGCCGCATCGGCAAGGATGTGACGATCGACGCGCTGCAGAAGGACTACGACGCGGTGTTCATGGGCCTGGGCGCGCAGGGCGGGCGGGCCTTGCCCGCGCCCGGTGCCGAGGCGCCCAATTGCGTCACCGCGACGGCCTTCCTGCGCGCGTTCAACGACGGGCGCATGAAGTACGTGGGAAAGCGCGTGGTGGTGGTGGGCGGCGGCGATACCTCGATCGACGTCGCGACCGTCGCGCGTCGTCTCGGGCACATCAGGACCGGGCACGGCACCGACCATGCGGAGCTCGCGATCGTCGGCAAGGCGGCGCAGGACGTCGCCGAGGTCACCGCGCGTCAAGGGGCGGAAGTGACGCTCACCTCGGTATTCTCGATCGAGAAAATGCAGGCCAACCGCCACGAGGTCGAGCAGGCGCTCGCCGAGGGGATTTCGATTCGCGACGGCTGGGCGCCGGTCGAGGTGATGCGCGGCGCCGACGGCCGCGCGACCGGCCTCAAGATCGCCAAATGCGAGGCGAAATTCGTCGGGCCCAAGCTCGAAGTGAAGATCGATGAAAGCAGTGCCGAAATCGTCCCCGCCGACCTGATCGTCTCGGCGATCGGTCAGGCGATCGATTTCACCGGCCTGGAGATGTTCAACAACGGCAAGGGCATGGTGTCGACCGACAAGAACTACCAGGTGCTCGGTCACGCCGGCGTGTTCGCCGGCGGCGACGTGATCCGTCCGCACCTGCTCACCACCGCGATCGGCCAGGGCTGGATCGCCGCCGAGGGCATCGACCGGCATCTGCAGGGCGAGACGCAGGACAAGCGGCCCAAGATCGACGTGCATTCCTTCGACCTGATCCGCAAGCTGATGGAGCGCAATCTCGCGCCGGAGCCCGCGCCGCACGAACCGGTGCTCGGCACCGGCGAGGCGAAGTTCGCGGTGCACAACTACGAGGACCGCGCGGCGCGCTACGTGATTCCGCACGACGAGCTGTTCCTCGGCCACTTTCAGCACACCGCGCGCAAGCAGCGCAAAGTGACCACGCTCACCGCCGAACAGGCGCTCGGCAATTTCCAGGAACGGCTCGCTGCGCTGGGCGAGAAGGAGGCGCAGGAAGAAGGCAAGCGCTGCATGAGCTGCGGGCTGTGCTTCGAATGCGATAACTGCGTGGTGTACTGTCCGCAGACTGCGGTGTTCCGCGTGAAGAAGGACCAGTCGACCACCGGGCGCTACGTCGATACCGACTACAACAAGTGCATCGGCTGCCACATCTGCGCCGACGTGTGTCCGACGGGCTACATCCAGATGGGCCTGGGAGACTAGGCGATGAAACTTCGCCTCGCGCTGCTGGGCCTGTGTCTCGCCGCCGCGGCGGGTGCGGCGGGGGCGGGTGGCACGCCCAAGCCGATGCTCGAGCCGGCGCGCGGCGGGCAGTGCGTCGCGCCGCCCGAGGTGATGCGCAGGGACCATCCGGAAATGCTCAAGCATCAGCGCGACGAGACGGTGCGCGGCGGGGTGCGCGGCGCCGCGTCGGGGGCACCGGCGGCCAGCCTCGCGCAGTGCGTCGAATGCCATGCGAGCAAGGCGAGCGGCAGCGTCGCCGCGCGCCGCGAGGATTTCTGCGCGAGCTGCCATGCCTACGCGGGAGTGCGACTTGATTGCTTCGAGTGCCACACGAGCAAGGCAAAGGGGGCGGCCAGATGAGCACCGGGCAGCAGGTAAATAACGGGGTCGGGCCGGTGTCGTTCGCGCGACGCAAGGTGGTGGGCGCGCTCGCCGCGCTCGGCGGGGTCGCGATCGCGCCGGGACTCGTGCTGTACGAATTCGCGCAGGCCGCGCCCGACGCCGGCAAGAGTACCGGCGCCTCGTCCAAGGTTCGCTGGGGAATGCTGATCGACACGACCCTGTGTACGCCTGGCTGCACCGCCTGCGTCGATGCCTGCCGGACCGAGAACGGACTCGGCCCGGTCACCCGCGCCACCGACGTGCAGTGGATCCGCAAGGTCGAGTTGAAGGACAGGAAGACCGGTGCGGTGCAATCGGCGCCGGTGATGTGCCAGCACTGCGCCGAGCCGCCGTGCGTCGATGTCTGTCCCACCGGCGCCTCGTTCAAGCGCGCCGACGGCATTGTGCTGGTCGACCGTCATACCTGCATCGGCTGCCGCTATTGCGTGATGGCGTGCCCGTACATGGCGCGTTCCTTCGTGCACGAGCCGATCACCGAGCAAAAGACCGAGGTGCCGCGCGGCAAGGGCTGCGTCGAGTCGTGCACCCTGTGCGTGCAGCGCGTCGATCGAGGCAGCACGCCCGCCTGCGTGGAGGCGTGCACCGCGATCGACAAGGGCGCGATGGTGTTCGGCGACCTGAACGACCCGCAGAGCGACATCGCACGCCGTATCCGCGCGCGCGCGAGCGTGCAGATTCGCGCCGACCTGCGGCTCGACACCGGCGTGCGCTACCAGGGGCTTTGAGATGGCGAAACCGATGCTGATGCAGATCGAGGGCCGCGCGGGATTCTGGACGGTCGCCGCGCTGTTCGGCGCGCTGCTCGCCGCCGCGCTCGGCGCGGCGCACTACATGGAGACCAACGGCCACGTGGTCACCGGAATGAACAACCAGATCGTCTGGGGGCTGCCGCACGTGTTCGCGGTGTTCCTGATCGTCGCCGCATCGGGGGCGTTGAACGTCGCCTCGATCGCTTCGGTGTTCGGCCGCAGCGACTACAAGCCGCTCGCGCCGCTCTCGGGATGGCTCGCGGTGGCGCTTCTGACCGGCGGTCTCGCGGTGCTGGTGCTCGACCTCGGACGTCCCGAGCGCCTGGTGGTGGCGATGACCCACTACAACCTCAAGTCGATCTTCGCCTGGAACATGCTGCTCTACAACGGCTTTTTCCTGCTCGTGGCGATCTACCTGTGGACCATGCTCCAGCCCGGCGCGCAGCGCTGGTCCAAGGCGGCAGGCAGCGCGGCCTTCGTCTGGCGGCTGATTCTCACCACCGGTACCGGATCGATCTTCGGTTTTCTCATCGCGCGCGAGGCCTATTCGTCGGCGGTGCTCGCACCCACCTTCATCGCGCTGTCGCTGGTCTACGGCATGGCGATCTACTTCGTCGTGTTGATCGCGCTTTGCGCGGGAAGCGGTCGAGAACTGGGCGGCGCGGCGCTCGGCCGGCTCGCGCGCCTGCAGGGCTGGTTCATCGTCGTCGCGCTGTACCTGGTCGCGGTGTTTCATCTCACCAATGGCTATATGGCGAAGCAGGCCGGCGTCGAGCGCTTCCTGCTGTGGGACGGCGGGGTCTATCCGCTGCTGTTCTGGATCGGGCAGATCCTTCTGGGCAGTCTCGTGCCGCTCGCGATTCTCTGGCACCCGCGTCTGCACGGCTCGCACGCGGCGGTGGCCTTCGCTTCGCTGCTGGTGATCGGCGGCGGCATCGCGCAGATGTACGTCACGATCATCGGCGCGCAGGCCTGGCCGATCGACCTTTTCCCCGGGCGCGAGGCGCACTCGAGCTTCTTCGACGGCGTCGTGCATGCCTACGTACCGAGTGTCGCCGAACTGCTGCTCGGCCTGGGCGGCATCGCGATCGCGGCGCTCGCGACGCTTGCCGGAGTGAGATTCCTGCGGCTCGTGCCGCAGAGCGCAAGCGACGCGGTGCTTGCGCCGCCTGCTGGCGGTTAGGCCGGGCGCGATGGCGCATCTGTTCATCTCGGCTGCGCACAAGTCCTCGGGCAAGACCACGCTCACCCTCGGTCTCGCCGCGGCCTTCGCGCGGCGCGGCCTCGCGGTGCAGACG
>JAOUFA010000210.1 GCA_029858545.1 Betaproteobacteria bacterium | reverse complement strand
AAACCGGTGCAACCGGAAATCCATTTGCGCCCGCACAAGCTGGTGCTCTACGAACACGTGGTCATGGTGATGGCGTCCGCGCAGCGCCTGGGCCTCACCAAACTCGGAGTGATCGGCAACGAGCAGTTCATGGAATGAACCCGAATAGGAGACGCATCGGATGATGAGAGAAGCGCGCGCCCTGCCTGGGCGGGAATATGCGGCGAACTGGCGCTTGCGGCTCGGCATAGCGGGCTGCGCACTCGCCTTGGCGCTGGGAAGTTGGGCGTTCGCGCCGCTTGCCGTTGCGCAGGATGGGAAGCCCGCGGCGCCTTCGGTGCGCAATGCAATCGGAATGCCGATCGAGGCGGCGCTCGCCGCGCTGAAGCAAAAGCACGGCAAGGAGGCGCTCGCACGGATCGCGGAAGCCGACGCAACGAAGGATAAGACGCCTTACGAGACCTATGTCGTCGAGCGGATTCGTGCGCAGGCGTTGGTGCTTCTGGGCGACGCGGCGGGCGCCGCGAGTGCCTTCGAAAAGGCGGTTTCCTCGTCGGGCGCGCCCGCGGCGGACAAACTGCCGCTGCTCGCCGCGGCGACAAGCCAGTATTTCGCCGCCAAAGCCTATGCGAAGACGGTCGAACTCGCGGATCGCTATGTCCGCGACGGCGGAACCGAGAAATCGGTGCGTACGCTCCTTATCCACTCGCTCTACCTCGGCAATGACTTCGTGCGCGCGACGAAGGAAATTGCGGCGGATGTGCAAAGCGAGGAGCAGGCCGGGCGGATTCCGTCCGAGGAGCAACTCCAGTTGCTTGCCAATACGACGCTCAAGCAGCGCGACAACGCGGGCTACGCCCAGGTCCTCGAGAAGCTGCTTGCCTATCATCCGAAGAAGGATTATTGGCTGGGCGTGATCCACGGCGTACAGACGCATGCCGGGTTCCCTGGACGCCTCACGCTGGATCTCGCGCGCCTCAAGATCGCGACCGGAACGATGCGCAGCGCGAATGAGTATGTCGAAGCGGCTCAGTTGTCGTTGCAGGAGGGCTTTCCTGCGGAGGCAGGCAGGATCATCGATCAGGGCTATGCGGCGCGTTTGCTCGGGACCGGCGCCGAGGCCGAACGGCATAAGCGCCTCAGAGCGATGGCGACCAAGAATCTTGCCGAAGACAGGAGGACCGCTGCGCAGGATGATGCTCAGGCGGCGGCCGCGACGAACGGTGTCGCGCTATTCAACGCGGGGTTCAATCACGTGTTCAAAGGGAGTTTCGACAAGGGTCTCGATATGATGGAGCGCGGCCTGGGCAAAGGCGGATTGAAACGCGCGGACGACAGCCGGTTGCACCTCGGCTACGCTTTCTATCTCGCGGGAAGACAACAAAAGGCGGCCGAAACTTTCAAGGCGGTACAGGGACAAAACGGCGCTGCGGCCCTGGCACGCCTGTGGGTGATCCACATCGGACACAAGGCGCCGCCGCGTCCGCGTTCCTAGCCGCGCTAGCGCCACGCCTCCTCGGCGAGCGTCACCCGGGCTCCGCGCTCGCGCAACGCGGAGATCAGCATCTGGCCGTGCTCGCGATCGCGGGTCTCGACCACGAATTCGACTTCCGGGGTCTTCACCGAGGTGCGGCCGAACAGGCGTTCGTGCTGCACCTCGAGGATGTTGCCACCGGCCTCGCCGATCAGTCCCGCAGCCTTTGCCAGGCTGCCCGAGATGTCGGGCATTGCCACCCTGAGGCGCAGCAATCGGCCGTCGCGCACCAGACCGCGCATCAACACGGCGGCGAGCACGCGGCTGTCGATATTGCCGCCGCAGAGCGGGATGCCGATACGCTGGCCCGCGAAGCGCGCGCCGTGCTCGATCAGCGCGGCGAGGCCGCAGGCGCCCGCACCTTCGGCGACGGTCTTTTCGATTTCGATCAAGTCGACGATCGCGCGCTCGATGGTTTCCTCATCGACAAGCAACATCTCGTCGACGAGCCCGCGCACGACCGACAAGGCGGTTTCGCCCACGTCGCGCACCGCGAGCCCCTCGGCGATGGTGTCGCCGCCGACTTCGACCGGCAGTCCTTTCAGCCGCTGGTACATTGCGCAATAGCTCCTGGATTCGACGCCGAATACGCGTAGTTCGGGCTTGAGTGCCTTGGCCGCGGTGGCCATGCCGGCAATCAGGCCTCCCCCGCCGACCGGAACGATCAGGCAGTCCAGGTCCGGAACGTCCTCGAGCATTTCGAGCGCGACGGTGCCCTGTCCTGCGATGATCAGCGGGTCGTCGTAGGGGTGGATAAACACCAACCCCTCGCGCTCGGCAAGCAGGTGCGCATGCTGCGACGCCTCGGCGAGATTCTCTCCTTCGATCACGATCCGTGCGCCGTGCACCGCGGCGGCTTTCACCTTCACGTTCGGTGTCCCACGCGGCATCACGATCACCGCACGCATACCGAGGCGGGTCGCGTGATACGCGACCCCCTGCGCGTGGTTGCCGGCGCTCATCGCGATCACCCCGCGTTGGCGCTCGGCCGCCGAGAGGGTGAGCAGCTTGTTGAGCGCGCCGCGCTCCTTGAAAGAGGCGGTGAACTGCAGGTTTTCGAATTTGATGAAAACCTGTGCGCCGTAGCGGGCGGACAGGGTGCGGCTGTGCAGGAAAGGCGTGCGCTCCACGGAGGCACCGATACGAGCGGCCGCGGCGCGGATTTCGGGCAAACCGAATTCTGGATTGAGCATGAGAGGCAAGGAGAGCGACGCTTTTTCCGCATCATAGCCCCGATCGCCCTGTAAGCCGTCTTCGGCGGAACGATGTGCGGTGACAAGGGCAGGGCGTCGCCCTAGAATCGGACCGTGATCGTCTCCACCCTGAATCTGTTCTTGGTCTGCGTCGTCATCTGGGGCACCACCTGGTTCGCGATCACCCTGCAATTGGGCAGCGTCGCCCCCGAGATGTCGATCGGCTATCGTTTTCTGATTGCCTCCAGCGTGCTGTTCGCCTTTTGCCGCTGGAAGGGCCTGCCGCTGTCGTTCACGCTCGGGCAGCACCGTGACCTCCTGCTGCTCGGCCTCGGCATGTTCTGCCTGGGATACATCTTCGTCTACTACGCCGAGATCTACATCGTGTCGGGCATGGTCGCGGTGGGCTACTCGGCGGGCCCGATGGTCAACATGTTCACCGAGCGGGTTCTGTTTCGCACTCCGATCACCCGGCGCGTCGCGATCGCCGCGTTGATGGGTATCGGCGGCATCTGCTGCGTATTCTGGCCCGAGTTCGGCGCTCTATCCGCCAGCCGCAACGTGGCACTCGGGGCGCTGCTCACCGTTCTCGGCGTGCTTGCATCGTCGGCCGGCAGCATGGCGGTATTGCGCTGCCAGGCACGCGGCTATTCGACCTGGACGAGTATGACCTGGGGCATGTTCTATGGCGGAGTGCTGTCGCTCGCTGTCGGTCTCGCAACCGGCAAGCCCTTCGCCTTCCAGGCGACCGCGGGTTACGTGCTGTCGCTGCTCTATCTCGCATTGTTCGGTTCGATTGTCACCTTCGCCTGTTACCTCACCCTCATCGAGCGTATCGGCGCGGCGCGCGCTGCCTACGTCGGCGTGATGGTCCCGCTCGTCGCGCTGGCAGTGTCGTACTTTCTGGAGAAATTCGCGTGGAGCACGCTGACCACGATCGGCGTGCTGCTGTCGATCGCCGGAAACGTGGTGGTGTTGAGGCCGGGGGGGCGGGCGACGGTTGGGTGATCGGCCTGCGCAGGACGGTTCGAGCGACGCCGAGAGCGCGCCGGCCGACTATTGCGTGGGCCGATGCAGATACTGCCCGCGCGCCGGACCGACGATATTGCCGTTCTCGCATATCAGCTGCCCGCGCAGGTAGGTCGCCTTCACGCGCGCCGCAAGTTCGATGCCTTCGAAGGGCGTGTAGCCCTGGGTCGAGGCCGAATCGCGTGCGCGCACTACGAAACTTTCGCGCGGATCGACGAGCGCAAGATCGGCGTCCAGCCCCTCGGCAATGTCGCCCTTGGCATTCAATCCGAAGCGCCGTGCCGGGGCGTGGCTGGTCAGCTGGGCGATGCGATTGAGCGATAACCCGCGCTTGGTTCCTTCCGAGACGAGTGCCGGAAGGAGATACTCGGTGCCGCCGAATCCCGATTTGGCCAGCCAGATGTTGCCGAAGGTCTTTTGCGCCGCCTTGGTCTCGTGCCGGCAGCAGGCATGGTCGCTTACCACCCAGTCGATGTTCCCCGCGAGCAGCTGTTCCCAGAGGAATTCGACGTCCTCGCGCGGGCGGATCGGCGGGTTGACCTTGGCGAGCACCCCCGCCTTGGATCCGGTGTCGAGCATCAGGTGGCCGATGGTCACCTCGCGGCGAAAGTCGATATGCGGAAATATGCCCGCCATTTGCAGCGCGGCGGTCAGCGCCTTGCGCGAGGACAGGTGAAGCAGGTTGATATTGGGGAGCGCGGTTTCGTCGGCAAGGTAGGAGGCAATGAATACCGCAAGGCCCTCGGAATGCGGCGGGCGCGAGGCACTGTAGGCGGCGAGCCCCTTGAGCTTCTTCTGACCTTCGATGCGTTTCGTGTACGCGGTCATGATTTCGGCGGTCTCGCAATGCAGCGAAAGGCTGATTTGCGCTGCCTTGTCCGGAAAGCGTTCGCGCGCCGCCTGCACACCACGCATGATGAACTCGAAATGCGCGTAGTCGTAGCGTTCGTCGGGTTTGATCATCAGGAACTTGCGCTGGTCGTCGGACCTTCCGTGCAGGCCGTGCGAACCATAGAACATGAAGATCTTGAACGACGACACGCCGTACTTCGAGACGAGGGTCGGGATCTCGCGGATGTGCGTCGCGTCCATCGGCGCGAGGTGGTAGGCGTAATCGACATGGAACCTGCCTTTCGAGATCTTCAGCACCTCGGGGAAGAACTTCGCATAGGGGCCGCCCTTGTTGAGGTAGTACTGGCCGCTGCGAAAATAGTTGAGACTCGAGGTCACTCCGCCCTGCGCCGCGGCGCGGCTCTCGGTGACCGCATCCTCCTTGAGCGGGGCATAGATTCCGGTGTGCATATGCGCATCGACCACGCCGGGGAAGGCGAGACGACCCCGGCCGTCATGGACTTGCTTCGCATCCCCGGCGGCGAGGTTGGGTGCGATACGGGCGAACTTGCCATCCTTTACCGCGATATCCGTTTCGGTTGTTCCCTGGCCGAGTGGGCGCACCACACGCAGGTTCTTGATCAGCAGGTCGTAGATTTCGCTCATGGTGTTTCCTTGTCGTAGCGCCTGCCCAGGGCAAGCATGTCGGGCGTGCCGATTACGGCATTCAGTCCGTCGAAATCGAGCATCCGGGCGCGGCAGGCGTCGGTGCTGCCGTCGCGATGCAGAAGCGAAAAATACTCGCGTGCCGCGTAGGCGAGCGCGCGCGCCAAGCCGCCCGGGAAGATCGCGATCGCGAAGCCGAGCGCCTGCAGTCGCGCGGCGGGCAGCAGCGGGGTCTTGCCGCCCTCGACCATGTTGGCAAGCAGCGGCACGCGTCCGGCGAAGCGGGTCAGCGCGGCCTGCATCTGATCTTCGGAGCGCAGCGCCTCGATAAACAGCACGTCGGCGCCCGCATCGAGATAATGCTCGGCGCGCTCGAACGCGGCTTCGATTCCTTCGACCGCCAGCGCGTCGGTGCGTGCGATGACCAGCGTTTGGGGATCCCGGCGCGCATCGAGCACCGCCTTGAGTTTGCCGACCATTTCGGCGGCGACGACCAGTGTCTTGCCGTCCAGGTGCCCGCAGCGCTTGGGCAGGGTCTGGTCCTCGATCTGGATCGCGAGGTGTCCGCCCGCCGCGCGCTCCAGCATGCGTACCGTGCGCTGCGCGTTGAGCGCGTTGCCGAACCCGGTGTCGGCATCGACGATGATCGGCAGCGCGACGCGTTCGCGGATGTTGGCGAGCGTGTTCTCGACTTCGCTTGCGGTGACCAGGCCGATGTCCGGCCGGCCGAGCCGCGTATAGGCGATGCTCGCGCCGGAGAGATAAAGGGCCTCGAATCCCGCCTGCGCGGCGAGCAGCGCGCCGAGGGCATCGTAGATGCCGGGAGCAAGAAGGATGCGTGGCTCGCGCAGACGTTCGCGCAAGATCATGTCGGCAGCCTGTCGCGCGCAAGGCGCTTTTGCAGGTGCGGCAGCAGTCCGCCGTCGCGAATCATCTGCATCAGATGGCCGGGAATGGGTTCACAGGCGAGGGTCTCGCCGGTGGTGAGATTGTCGATGCGTCCGGCCTGCGCATCGACCCGGAGCCGGTCCCCGGGACGCAGGCGCTTCGCGTGCGCGCAGACGAGCGCGGGAAGACCGAGGTTGAGCGCATTGCGGTAGAAGAGTCCGGCGAAGGACTCGGCGATCAGGGCCGCGACGCCGAGTTGTTTCAGGGCCTGCGGCGCCTGCTCGCGCGAGGAGCCGGTGCCGAAATTGCGTCCGCCGACCACCACATCGCCTGGTCGCAGTTCTCGTGCGAAGGCCGGATCGACCGCTTCCAGGCAATGGCGTGCGATTTCCTCGATGCCTGCTTTCATGTATCGGCCGGGGGCGAGGACATCGGTATCGATGTTGTCGCCGAACACCCAGGCGCGGCCGGTTTCAGTGCGCTCGATATTCATG
>JAOUFA010000209.1 GCA_029858545.1 Betaproteobacteria bacterium | reverse complement strand
CGCGCGAGAAACTGACGGGTGTCGGCCGCGGCGGTGATTTCGTTGAACCAGCCGGCGAGTTTCTCGACGATCGGCCGCGGCGTTCCCGCGGCCACCACCACCCCCCACCAGGGCGAGACGTCGTTGTTTCCGTAGCCCAGCTCGCCCAGGGTCGGCACCTCGGGCATCGCTCCCGAGCGTTTCGCCGCGGTCGCGGCGAGAATGCGCGCCTTGCCGCTCTTGACCTGGCCGAGCGCCCAGGTCGCGTCGAACACGATGAAGTCGACCTGGCCCAGCAGCAGATCGGTGAGCGCCTGCGTGTTCTGCTTGTACGGAACATAGACCGTCTGCAGCCCGGTTTGCACCTTGAGCAACTCGGCGGCGATCACCCCGGTGTTGTTGGTGGTGCCGTAGAAGCCGTGGCCCTGGCGGGTCTTGACGTGCTCGATCAGCTCGCTCATCGACTTGATCGGCGAGGCGGCGTTCACCATGATCGTGAACGACAGCGAGGCGATCGTGGTCACCGCGGCGAAGTCCTTGGTCGAATCGAACGGCAGCTTCTTGAACAGATACGGCGCCGAGACGATGGTCGAGCTCACCGGCGTGATGAGGATCGTGTAGCCGTCCGGGTTCGACTTCGCCAGCGCGTCGGTGGCGATCGCGCCGCTCGCGCCCACCTTGTTCTCGACCACCACCGGCTTGCCGGCGAGTTTGCTCAGCTTGTCGCTGTAGAAACGCACGATGATATCGGCCCCCGAGCCCGCGCTGTAGTTGCACAGCGCGCGAATTTCATGCGTCGGATAATTCTGCGCCGCGGCGGGCGGCGCGACGCCGAGCAGCGTCGCGGCGGCGAGCGCCAGGCCGAGTCGATCGGACATTGCGGGTTTCATTCTTGTTCCTCCTTGCGTGAAAGACGCGAGTGCGGATCATGAAGCCCGCGAGACGCGCCGGTCAAGCCCCCGCAGGCGCCTTCAGCGAACCACCGCGAGCATGTTCGCGTCGCGAACGATCGCCCAGGCCCCGTCACGCTTGTGCAGAACGGAAAGAACGTGGCCCGCGCGCTTGACCGCGGCGCCGCCATGATTGGGCGTGATCACCACCGAGAGCTTGTTCCAGCAGTAGGCCCAGTCTCCGAGGACCCGGATTTCCTGGATCTGGCAGTCGATCCTGAGGTCGAACTGCTTCAGCGCGGCCTGCGCCGCGGCGAAGTCGGACTTGCGCATCGGCGCCTGGCCCGGGGCGAGAAACACCGCGTCATCGGCCACCAGGCTGAGCACGTGCTCGGTGTTGCCGGCCGCCGCGGCGATGCGCCACTTGCCGACCAGTTGCCGGATCGCCTGCTCTTCGTCCTGCATGCCGCCCATCGGCGCCGCGCCGCCCCGGTCTCAGGCGTCGTGCTGCCCGACAAAGCGCGGCACTTCGCGCCCGTCGAGATGCGCGAGCAGCACGTCGGCGACCGCCGCGGCGAACTGTTCGTACTTTCTGTCGGTGGGCCAGCCCAGATGCGGCGTGAGGACCACGTTCGGCAGCCTCGTCAGCGGATGTCCGCGCGGCAGCGGCTCGCTGTCGAAGACGTCGAGCGCGGCGCCGGCGATGCGCCGGTTTTCGAGCGCGTCGACGAGCGCCGCTTCGTCGACGATCGGCCCGCGCGCGGTGTTGATCAGATAGGCGCCCGGCTTCATCAGCGCGATGCGGCGCGCATCGAGCAGCCCGCGCGTTTGCGGGCCGAGCGTCGCGTGCACCGACACGACATCCGCCTCGCGCAGCAAGTCGTCGAGCTCCGCCGGCTCGGCGCCGGCGCGCGCCGCCGCGCCGTCGTCGGGCGCGCGCCTCCAGGCGAGCACGCGCATGCCGAACGCGCCGGCGATCTTCGCGACGTGGCGGCCGACATGCCCGAGACCGACGATGCCCAGCGTCCTGCCGTTCAGCTCGGCGCCGAGCGGCGTCGGCCAGCCGCCCGATTTCACCGCCGCATCGCCCGCCGCGATGTTTCTCATCAGCGCGATCGCCAGACCGATCGTCAGCTCCGCGGCGCCGGTGGAAAAACCGCCGCTCGCCTTGGCCACGATCACCCCGCGCTCCTGCGCCGCGGCGAGATCGATGTGATAGGCGTGGTTTCCGGTCTGCGCGAGGATGCGAAGCGCGGGGAGCTGCTCGAACAGCGCGCGCGTGAAGGCGGTGCGCTCGCGATTGGCGACCAGCGCGTCGAAACCGCGCAGCACGCCGGGGTCGCCGAACGGCGCCGTGAAGATCGTCACCTCGGCGCGCTCGCGCAGGCGGCGCAGGCCGGCGGTGCGTTGGTACGCCTGATGAATGTCGTCGAGGATCGCGATGCGCATGGCTCAGGATACTGTCCGGGCTGCCGCGTGCCAAGTCGTCGCGCGAACCGCCCGGCGACGCGGCTCGGGTTCGCCGCAGCGACGGCCGGCGGCGCGCGCGTTCATCCGCCCGGCTCCAGCGCGATCACCACCTTGCCTTTCGCATGGCCCGCTTCGAGGTAGCGGATCGCCTCGCGCAGCTCGCTCAGCGGGTAACGCCGGTCGATGACGGGCCGCAACCGGCCCGCTTCGAGCAGCTCCTTCAGGAAGTGCAGATCCCTCTGGTTGGGCACCGAGGTCAGCGCGCCCATCCTGCGCTTGCCGAGCAACGACAACCCGGGCCCGAGCAGCAGGGCTTGCACGAGCTGCGCGCTGTGGCCCCCCGCCATCACATAGGTTCCGCCGCGGGTCAGCGCGCGCCGGTAATCGAAGATCGAGCGGTTTCCGTTCACCGCAAGGATCAGGTCGTATCGCCGCGCGCCGCGCGAGAAATCCTCCCGCGTGTAGTCGATCACGTGGTCGGCGCCGAGCGCGCGCGCCGCCTCCCGCTTCGCCGTGCTGCACACGGCGCTCACTTCGGCGCCGAAATACCGGGCGAGCTGCACCGCGAACGTGCCGACGCCGCCCGAAGCGCCATGGATCAGGACCTGCTGCCCCGGCTGGATGCGTCCCTTGTCGCGCAGACCGTGCAAGGCGGTGAGTGCCGCGAGGGGCACCGCCGCCGCCTCCTCGAACGAGAGATTGGCCGGCTTCAACACCAATTCGCTTTCGCGGGCGCATTTGTATTCGGCGAACCCGCCCAGGTGACTCGCGAAGACGTCGCCGAACACTTCGTCGCCCGGCCGGAACCGGCCGACCTTGCCGCCCACCGCCTCGACCCGTCCGGCAATGTCGGCGCCGAGAATCCGGAATCTGCTCGGCTTCAGCAACCCGCAATACAGCCGTACCAGAAACGGGTCGGCGCGCATCAAACGCCAGTCGGCCGCGTTCACGGATGCCGCATGGACCCTGACCAGGACTTCGTCGTCCCTGGGCGATGGCTTCTCGACGTCTTCCAGGCGAAGAACCTCGGGCGGCCCGTAGGTGTCGTACACGATGGCTTTCATGCTTGCTTTCATGGGCCCGTCACCTGCGCGCCTGCCTTTGGTCGCGGCGTGATCGATGAATCGACGGCGCGGGTTCCACACCGGTCCGGCGCGAAACTCCGGTGTCACCAACGCCGTCTTTCGACCCAAGAGTCGCCGCCGCCAGGCTCTTCATGGACAGGGGACTTCCGACGCGCCGGGCAAGGTACTCAACAAGGAGAACGACAGAGACTGCGCGCGGCCGGCCTGGGCCTCGGGGATTGCAAAGATATTGAGGGCCCCATCCGGGGCGCCGCACAGCGCAATCCGGCTCAGACCGTCGCTCCCGCATGCCGACCGCAGAACAGCGATGCCCGCATTGTCGAGTTCCGCGGCCATCACCGCCGGCGGCGTGCCCCCGCCCGTGCACTGCAAGGAGCCGCGGGACTTGAACACCCGCGTCGTGGCCGCGGAAGGATTCGACTCCCCTCCGCAGGCAACCAGGACGTTCAACGCGAGAAGGGGCAACAGGCATCTCCACATCCTATTCTCCCGTGCAAGCCAATGCCAAGGCGCGGGCGCGCCGGTGCAACGCCTTGTCGGCCACCGCGGCGCGTCTCACGCTGCCGCCCCCTCCAGCGACCGACTGCTCGCCCGTGCTCTGCAGGATATCCGTCTCCGTGTGCGACCACCCGATGCCCGCCGGACTGGCGAGAAGTTTCGCCCCCTGGAACAGCGTCATGCGGATCTCGGCGAGCAGCGGCCTGCGTTCTGCCGGATCTGCCTCATTCAGCAGTTCGCTCCCTCCGAGTGAGGCGAGTACATGGCCCAATTCAGTCTCGATCGCTGGCGCGAGCGCAGTGTCCTTCACGCGCGCGTTCCTCTCGATTGTGCGGTCAGAGCGCAACTGCACCGCCTAGGAAGATGGTGCCTTGGGTTCAGCGAGCCTGACTTTCATGGACCTTTTGACATGCCGGTCATTGCCTGCTTGGTTGCTGTCCCACCAGTCGAAATTGAGATTTCCAGCTTCTTCCTTGAAGGTAGGGTTCATGATGTGGCCAGCGAAGCCATGCATTGGCGCGGGCTTGTCGAAAGAGATTCGATATATCAGGTCGCCAGCGGCCGTGTATTTCGTCAAGATCATCTTCCCGCGTTCCGCGGCGTAATCAAAAAACCACAGCGCCTCGGCTTCGCATAGAACCTCACCGGTGTAGCGCGCCTTCTTGCGTCCGGTCGGATCGGCAGTGAACAGAAACCATCCCTGCATCAAGGGTGTCCCCGCCTTCTCCAGCTTAAGCAGCTGTGCGCACCGATCGTGTCGTGGCTTGTCGAAAGTCAGGTCGGCCCACTTAGTTGCTCCGTCGTCATGGTTCTTGATGATCCAGACCGGCTCGTAGAGCTTCTCACTGAGAATTTCGAGAGCCACCGGCGTCGCCTTGCCAGGCTCGCGTGCTTGAGGGTGGGATAGTGAGGCTGCCGTCTTGAGGAACGCCTGAAGGGGAGGTTCCACGACGGGACGCGTCGATCGCGATAACCAGTAACTGACGGAATTCCCGTGCATGAGGTACTGCAGCAGCCCCAGCGGCGAACTGACATCCTCGCCTCCTCCGCTGTCTTTGGTTTCGAGCGAATAACCATTCCGAAATGTTCCATGGAAACGCGCGAGCAAGACGCCGCTCTCATCCTTCAACTCGATGGTTACCGCTGCGAGGTCCTCGTCTCGCGATCCAGACACCACCAGCCGTGGTGCCTTCTCGTTCGCGGAGGCATTGGAGAACCCCGCCGCGAGTGCTGTCTCCACGACGTTCTCGCGCCAATAGTCGCGCGAGATTCCAGTGTAAGGGCCGCGAAAGCCTCTCGTCATGAAGCAGCCGTCCCCATAGCAGGCGGGAGCAACGCTCGCGTAGGGAAATCTCCGTCCCCAGAGTTCCGGCGTGTTGGTTTCTATATGCAGAGGCTGGCCGACGGCCCCGCTCCAAGTACGCGATATCTGTAGGTGATTCCGATCCAAGGCGTCTGAGACGACGCTTGGCAGGCGGGTGTTCAGACCCAAAAGTATCGTGATTAGGATCGTTGCAAATGTCGCGACCCCGATGTGCTTCGTTAGCCCCCGGGCAACCGAGAAAACGACCATTGCAAGTCCGACCAAAAATGCATTGGGCGCGATTGAAGCGATCAGAAGCCCAAGCATGGGTACGACGGATCCGGCACCCGCCATAGGAACACTGACGGCGATCAGGAGTAAACCGAAAACGAGGACTCGACCCATGTCGATTGCGCTCTAACGTTCGAATTGTGCGGCGCCGAGAGGCGTCCGCACCGATGAGCGGTTAGCCACCTCGCTTCGCAAGTCGTTTCTCTGCCGCGTGCATGGCATCAAGCGTTTCCCGTTTTCCGGTCTCTAAGTCCGGCATTTCCTTGGGCATCCTATTTGGCACTCCAAGTGCTGTCAGTTGCTCATTAATCAACGCTGCGACCTTTGGATAATCCTTCTTGAACTGTGGCAGATACTCTGGGTGCACGATATGGGCGGCTTGGGAATTGATGTGTAACCATGAGAGCCAATAGCCAAGGGAGAATTTGCCGGCAACGACTGGACCGTAGTTGGTTGCAAGCCTCGCTTCAATAGTCACGGACGGATCCTCCGGGGAAATTGAGTTCTTGTATCTGTAATTCTCGATCAGGTTTGCCAAGTCAATATTCAAGTCGAGACTAATAGCGTAGGCTTGAGCGTAACGCGCAAAGTCCAACGCATCCTTCTTGGCCGCGGCAACTGCGTCGGCGTCTCCGGCGCGCGTTTGGACATAGATCACGAATCCCGTTGCGAATCTTTTCCCAAGTTGAAAGGCTGAGGCCGCATGCTTCTGCTCTGCCAAATTCTTGGTATTCGCCGCGTCGACACGGTTTATCGCAAAGGTAGATGCGCTAATGACTAGCGACGCAAGAGAAATTATCAGAGCAAGCTTGTCCTTTGTACTCACCGGCGTGCTTGGAGTGGTCGCTTGCGGTGATTCGGCTGATTCACTCTGGGCCTTTGGCATTTACATCTCCTGAGAGTGCATTACGAGGTGGCTAACGAGGGTGTAGAAAAAGTCCGAAAGCGGTCAATTTCGCGCCATCGCTGAAATGCCCCTGCTTTTGTCGATCGGTTCGATTGTTGCCGCAGCCTGCTCCGTAGAGTGGCGCTACGAGGAGATCGCAACCTGGTTGACCTTCGACGTCCAATCGTAGCGCAGAATTTCTCATATCGCGTTGT
>JAOUFA010000208.1 GCA_029858545.1 Betaproteobacteria bacterium | reverse complement strand
CGGTGCATTCGATGAAGGATGTGCCGGTGGAACTGCCCGAGGGGTTCGTGCTCGCCGCGATCACCGAGCGCGAGGATCCGCGTGATGCCTTCGTCTCGAATCGCTACGACTCGCTCGGCGAGTTGCGCGCGGGGGCCATACTCGGGACCTCCAGTCTGCGCCGCGCCGCGCAGATCGCCGAGCGTCATCCATCGCTTGAAATCCGCACGTTGCGCGGCAATGTCGAGACCCGGCTTGCAAAACTCGACCGCGGCGAGTACGACGCGATCGTTCTGGCTGCCGCGGGACTCAAGCGCCTGGGCCTTGGCGCGCGCATTCGCGGCTGCCTGGAAATTGACCAGAGTCTGCCTTCGGCAGGGCAGGGAGCGCTCGGCATAGAATGTCGCGCAGGGCGTACGGAGATCATGGCACTCGCGGCCTCGCTCGCGGACCCCAGCAGCGCGGCCTGCGTACGCGCTGAGCGCGCCGTCAATCGCGCGCTCGGCGGCAATTGCGCGGTACCTCTTGGCGCCTACGCGCATATCGAGGGCGGTCGCATCAGGCTTGCTGCACTGGTCGCCTCGGTCGATGGTCGGCGCATCGCACGCGCCTCGGGCGAGGGAGAGTTCATCGAGCCGGAGGCGCTCGGCGAGCGCGTCGCCGAGCTATTGCGCCAGCGCGGAGCGGTGGAGATTCTCGCAAATCTCGCCGTGCCGGAGAGCTAGCCGCATGACCGAAGCGCCGCCGATGGCGAGTGATGCTCCGCTCGCCGGACGTGGCATTGTGGTGACTCGACCGCGTGCTCAGGCGGGTGCGCTCGCACGCCTGATCGAAAATGTCGGGGGGGTTCCGATCGTGTTTCCGACGATCGAAATCGGCGATCTTCCCGACCTGCGGCCCTTCTTCGAACTGATCGATCGTCTGGAGAGTTTCGATTTGGCGATCTTCATCAGCCCGAACGCGGTGCACAAGGCGCTCAACCTCGCCAGCGCGCGCCGCGGCGAGCGGCCTTGGCCGTCGCGTTTGCGCGTGGCAGCGGTGGGCCGCGCCAGCCGCCGGGAGCTCGAACGCGCCGGATTTGGCGCGGTGATCGCGCCAGAGGCCAATTCCGACAGCGAGGCGCTGCTCGACCAACTCGAACTGGCCGAGGTAGCGGGGATGCGCGTGGCGATATTTCGCGGCGAAGGCGGACGTGAGTTGCTTGGCGAGACGCTCCGCGCGCGCGGTGCGACGATCGAGTACGCGGAGTGCTATCGCCGCGCGCGACCGACCGCCGACGCGGCCCCGCTGCTTGCCGCATGGGCGCGTGGCGCGATTCACGCGGTGTGCGTATCCTCGAGCGAAGGCCTCACCAATCTTCACGAAATGCTCGGCAAGCTAGGGCAGCAGTGGCTGCGCACGACGCCGCTGTTTGCCCCGCATGCGCGCATCGCCGACGAGGCACGGCGTCGCGGCGTGCGGGAAACGATCGTCGCCGGACCGGGGGACGCCGAGACTCTCCGGGGGCTGGTTGCATACTTTCGCGCGAGGCAGTAAAAAGGCAAGGATGGAACCCAACGCAAACACAGATTCGACGTCTGACCCGGTGCGCAGCAACGCGCAGGCGGAGTCATCCCCGGTCCGCGCGCTGGAATCAGGCCGTGTTCCTCGCGTCGTGCGACTTGCGCTTGTCGCGGTGCTTCTTGCGGCGATCCTCGGCGCCATGTTCTGGGTCGATACTCGCAATCGCATCGATCTCACGCGCGAGGAGGTCGCGCGCCGTCTGCGCGATGTCGAGAACCAAAGCCGCGAGGCGCACGCGCTGGCGCGCGCGTCGCAGGACATGCTTCGTGAGCCCCAGGCGCGGCTGGGGCAGATCGAGACACGCCTTGCCGAGTCACAAAGCCAGCAGCTCGCGCTTGAGGCGCTGTACCAGGAGCTTTCCCGCACCCGCGACGAGTGGCAGCTCGCCGAGATCGAGCAGGTGCTCGCTATCGCCTCGCAGCAATTGCAACTGTCCGGCGACGTTCATGCCGCGCTGCTGGCGCTGCAATTTGCCGATTCGCGCCTGGCGCGTGCCGACCGCCCTCAGTTCCAGCTTCTGCGACGCGCGCTCGCGCGCGACATTGGACGCCTGAAGGCGCTGCCCGGGATCGATGTTCCGGGTATGAGTATCAAGCTCGACCGGCTGATCGTGGTGACCGAGAGCATGCCGCTCGCGTTCGAGGAACGTCCTGGCCGGGTGCCGTCGGTGAAATCAGCGTCGGCGACGAGCGAAGGGTGGTGGGCGCGCTTCGGCGGGCAGGTATGGAGTGAACTGAAGCAACTGGTGGTGGTGCGCCGGGTCGATGTAGCGGAGCCCGAATTGCTCGTGCCGTCACAGGCCTATTTTCTGCGCGAGAACCTGCGTTTGCGGCTGCTTAACGCCCGTCTGTCAATGCTCTCGCGCGACGAGCCGGGCTACCGTGAAGATCTGCGCGTTGCGCGCGCGTGGATCAACCGCTACTTCGACACGCGTAGCAAATCCGTGGCTGGTGCGCTATCGCTCCTGTCGGAACTGGCGGCCGCATCGCTGGTCTTCCAGCCGCCCGGAATCACCGACAGCCTGGAGGCGGTGCGAGCCTTCAAGACGCGTCGCGAGCAATGAAGGGCCTTTTCTGGGTCGTCGCGGTATTCGCTGCTGCGGTGGCGCTCGCGATCTTCGGGCGATTCGAAGGTGGCTATGCGATCTTCTACTACCCGCCGTATCGCATCGACATGTCCTTGCTCCTGTTTGCGTTCCTTGCGCTGGCGGGAGTTGCACTGTTGTACGCGGGATTGCGTCTCGCGCATCACGTTCTCGCGATTCCGGGATACGTGCGTGCGTACCGTGCGCGGCGACGCGCCGCCCGGGCGCACGAGGCGCTTGCCGCGGCGATGCGCGGGCTGTTCGAGGGGCGCTATGCACATGCGGAGAAAGGGGCGGCGCGTGCACACGAGGCCGGAATCTCGCCGGGACTTGCCGCACTCATCGCCGCGCGTGCCACGCATGCGCTGCGCGAATACGCGCGCAGCGAAGAGTGGCTGGAGCGGGCCGTCGCCACGGGGGAATCGATCGAGGCGGCCTATTTGACGACGCGCGCCGAAATGGCGCTCGACGAGCGCAATTACGGAGCGGCGCGCGACGCGCTGCATCGCCTGCACGATAACGGGCCGCGGCACCTCGCGACCCTCAGATTGTTGCTGCGCGCGGAGCGCGGCACCGGCAACTGGGAGGAGGTGCTGCGCATTGCCGCGCAGCTCGCCAAGCGCGAAGCGATCTCACCGGCGCTCGCCGAGGAGTACAAGGTGCAGGCAACGATCGAATTGCTGGCGCGCGCTGCCGTGGAGCGCGTCGGATTCGAACAGCGCTGGCGCCGCATAGCGGGCTCCGATCAGGTCCATCCGCGCATCGCCGCCGCCGGCGCACGCCATGCCGCAGCGCTCGGCGCGGCGCAACTATCCTGCGGGATCATCGAGAAGGCGCTTGCCGTCGAATGGAGCGCGCCGTTGGTGGCGCTATACGGGGACCTTTCGGGGTTCGAGGCCGCGTTGCGGCGCGACGAGGCGCGCAGCAGGATCGAGCGCGCCGAAAAGTGGCTTGTCGCGAGGCCGTCCGACGCGCCGCTACTGGTCACGCTCGGACGCTTGTGCGCGCATGCCGAGCTGTGGGGCAAGGCACAAAGCTATCTGGAAGCAAGCCTCGCGTTCGATGACAGCCGCGCTGCGCATCTCGATCTCGCGCGGCTACTGGTGCGGCTCGGCAGAGACGGAGAGGCGCAGAAGCATTTTCGTCTCGCGGCAGAACTTCCCTGAGACTCGCGCCCACCTGCCCTATTCGACGCGCGACTTCTGTTTCGGGCGACGACCGATGGTTACCTGGATATCGATCTCGCGACCCTGGCGCTTGACCTTCATCCGCGCCGTATTGCCGGGTGCAAGCGCAGCCACCAGATTGAGCATTCCCTGAGGGTCGGCGACCGGTCGGCCGTCGATTTCGAGCAGCACATCCCCGGGTTTGATGCCCGCCTTGTAAGCAGGACCACCGCGCAGTACTCCGGCGATGATCGCGCCCTGGGTGTTTTCAAGCGAGAACGATTCGGCGATGGCCGGCGTGATGTCCTGCATTTCGACGCCGATCCAGCCGCGCGTCACGCTGCCGGTTTTGATGAGTTGGTCCATCACGATCTTCGCGGTCGACACGGGAATCGCGAAACCGATACCCATCGAGCCGCCGGAACGCGAGTAGATGGCGGTATTGACGCCGATCAGACCTCCGCGCGCATCGATCAATGCGCCGCCCGAATTGCCCGGGTTGATCGCGGCATCGGTCTGGATGAAGTTCTCGAAAGTGTTGATCCCCAGGCCAGCCCGCCCCAGCGCTGAGACGATGCCCGCGGTGACCGTCTGCCCGACGCCGAACGGATTGCCGATTGCGAGCACCACATCGCCGACCCGCAGCGCATCGGAGGAACCCAGTGCGATCGCCGGCAGCTTTTCCGCGTCGACGCGCAGTACCGCGAGATCGGTCTCCGGGTCGCTGCCCATCAGACGGGCGCGAAGCTTCTTGCCGTCGGTGAGCAGGACTTCGATATCGTCCGCCGCCTCGACGACGTGATTGTTGGTCAGGATGTAGCCGTTCGCGCTGATGATCACGCCCGAGCCGAGGCTGGTCGCGCGCTGCGCGTCGTCGGGGATCTGGTCGCCAAAGAAGCGGCGAAAGAGCGGATCGTCGAGAAGGGGATGGCGCGGCGAACGCACCTCCTTGCTGGTGAAAATATTGACCACCGACGGTGTCGCGCGGCGTACCGCTTCGTAGTACGAGTCGCTACGCGCTGCCGGCGCCCCGGCCGGTGCGGCCTGCGGCAGTGGCGCCGACGGCTGCAAGGTCATGTCGCGCGGCGGCAGCCATTCCGGCCGGAAGGTCGAGATCACGAACACCAGCGCCACCGCGACGGTGACGGCCTGCGCGAACACCAGCCAAAGACGATGCAGTTGCATGGCGCGAATCTACCATACGAGGAACCCGGCCCATCCGGCGCGCGCCGGGAGTTTCCTCGCGCTGCGGCGCGCTTTGCGTGCGCACACGCGCGGGATCCGCGCTACGGAAGCGTTGGTCTTGCGCCGCGCGGCGCGCAAGCCGAGACCTCGCCGCAATCGACGGTGTGGATTGCGCTCGGCCGGAAATGAAATGAACGAGGCCACCTGTCCGATGGACGCGGGCGGGGGTACATCGGGCAGGTCATCGGGCGCAATGGGGAGGCGTCACGCGAGCCTGTGATCGGGGAGTCGGGCGGGTGATTGGCCAGGCCCGGGCGTCTCTCGTGCATCGCTCTATCCGAAGCGACCGTTGCGAACAGGTCGGGCGAGAGGGTCAAATCGCGAAAAGCTCCGGGAATTTAACGGGTTACGGGCTAATCGTTGGATTTTGTCGGCTCCGGCCCGTATAATTCCCGACTTTTGCAGCGAATCTTCCCTTTTCTCACGTTTTAATTCCCCAGTTTCACATCCCCCTATGAGCGAAAGCACTCCCCCCGATAAGACCCGGCGCAACCTGATCGTCGCCACCTCCGTGGTTGGCGGCGCGGCTTCAGTCGGCGCCGCCGTGCCGTTCGTTGCCAGCTGGTTTCCCTCGGAACGCGCCAAGGCCGCCGGCGCGCCGGTAGAGGCCGATGTTTCCAATTTGCAGCCCGGCGAGATGATGGTCGCCGAGTGGCGTTCCAAGCCGGTATTCATCATCCGCCGTACCAAGGAAATGATCGAAGGATTGAAGAAGATCGCCGGCAAGCTGACCGATCCGGCATCCAAGGAAGCGCAGCAGCCCAAGTATGCGCAGAACGACACGCGCTCGATTAACCCGGAGTTCATGGTGATGGTCGGCCTTTGCACGCACCTGGGCTGTTCGCCCACCGCCAAGGGTGCCGAGGCCAAGGCTGAGCTGGGCGCCGAGTGGGAGGGCGGTTTCTACTGTCCCTGCCATGGCTCGAAATTCGACCTTGCCGGCCGCGTCTATAAAGGTGCGCCGGCGCCGACCAACCTGGTGGTGCCCGAGTACCAGTTCCTCTCGGAGACCAGGATTCTGATCGGCGAAGACAAGAAGGGGGCCTGAAGAATGAATTCCCGTCTGATGGCGTTGTGGAACTGGTTCGATGCGAGGATGCCCTCGGTCGCGCAGGAGTACAAGAAGCATCTCGCCGAGTACTACGCGCCCAAGAATTTTAACTTCTGGTATTACTTCGGCTCGCTCGCGATGCTGGTTCTGGTGATCCAGATCGTCTCGGGGATCTGGCTGACGATGAGCTACAAGCCCGATGCGGCGCTTGCTTTCGGCTCGGTCGAGCACATCATGCGCGACGTGCCGGGCGGCTGGCTCATCCGCTATATCCATTCGACCGGTGCCTCGGCGTTCTTCGTGGTCGTCTACCTGCACATGTTCCGTGGCCTGTTGTACGGCTCGTACAAGGAGCCGCGCGAACTGATCTGGATCTTCGGCGTGCTGATCTATCTGTGCCTGATGGGCGAGGCCTTCTTCGGCTATCTCCTGCCCTGGGGCCAGATGTCCTACTGGGGCGCACAGGTCATCGTCAATCTGTTCGGCGTGGTGCCATTCATCGGCCCCGACCTGGCGGTCTGGATCCGCGG
>JAOUFA010000207.1 GCA_029858545.1 Betaproteobacteria bacterium | reverse complement strand
CCAATCCGGTCGGCCTCGCCGCGGGCCTCGACAAGAACGCCGAGCATATCGATGCGCTCGCCGCGCTCGGCTTCGGCTTCATCGAGGTCGGCACGGTCACCCCGCGCGCCCAGCCCGGCAATCCCGCGCCGCGGCTGTTTCGTCTGCCAGCGGCGCGCGCGCTGATCAACCGCTTCGGCTTCAACAATCACGGCGTCGATGTCCTGCTTGCCAATATTGCGCGCGCACGCTGGCACGGCATACTGGGAATCAACATCGGCAAGAACTTCGATACACCGATCGAGCGTGCGGCGGACGACTACGAGCAGTGTCTCGAGCAGGTCTACGCCGCGGCAAGTTACGTCGCAGTGAACATCTCCTCGCCCAATACGCGGGGATTGCGCGACCTGCAGGACAAGACAAGTCTCGAGGCGCTGCTCGCGCGACTCACCCGGGCGCGCGAGCGCCTCGCCGAGCGCCATGGCAAGCGCGTGCCGCTCGCGCTCAAAGTCGCGCCCGACCTCGATGCCGGAGCGATCCGCGACATCGCCGACGCGGTGCGCAGGCATGGCTTCGACGCGGTGATCGCCACCAACACTTCGATCGCGCGCGACGGTGTCCAAGGCATTGCGCATGCGAACGAGGCGGGTGGATTGTCCGGCGCTCCGATCCGCGCACAGGCGACGCGCGTGCTCGCCGCGCTGGCCGCCCAATTGGGAAACGAAGTCCCGTTGATCGGCGTCGGCGGCATCCTCTCGGGCGCCGACGCGGCGGAGAAGATTTCCGCCGGGGCCTCGCTGGTGCAGTTGTATACCGGCCTCGTATATCGCGGTCCGCAGTTGATTTCAGACTGCGCCACCGCACTGTGCGAGCCACGGCCGGTGGCCGGAGCCCGCGCGTGAAGCGCGACACCGTCGCGGTCGTCGATGAATCGCGCTGCATCGGCTGCACGCTGTGCCTGGATGCCTGCCCGGTCGACGCGATCGTGGGAGCGAACCGCTACTTGCATACGGTCGTCGAACCCTGGTGCACGGGCTGCAAACTATGCCTGCCGCCCTGCCCCGCGGATTGCATCGAGATGCTTCCTCTGCCCGCCGAGAAAAGGATCTGGACCGCGAAAGACGCAGCCCAGGCGCGCGAGCGCGGCCGCAAGCGCCAGGCGCGCCTCGCGCACCGCCGGCGGGCAGACTTCGGCCCGGCCTACGATCGGCGCGCGCTGGTCGACGCTGCGCTCAAGCGCGCGCAGGCAAAGCGCGCCACCCGCGCCCGATGAATCCCGCGCGACGCCTGGAGATCTATCGCCGTCTGCGCGAGGCGAATCCGCATCCGACCACCGAGCTTGTCTATGGTACGCCTTTCGAGCTGCTGGTCGCGGTGGTGCTCTCCGCGCAGGCGACCGACAAATCCGTGAATCTCGCGACTGCCCGGCTCTTTCCGGTTGCCAGCACTGCGCATGCCATTGCCGATCTCGGTGTCGAGGGACTGGAGACTTACATTCGCAGCATCGGGCTCTATCGCACCAAGGCAAGAAACGTCGTCGCACTGTCGAACATGCTCATCGCCGAGCACGGCGGCGAGGTGCCCGCCGATCGCGCCGCGCTGGAACGCCTGCCCGGTGTCGGACGCAAGACCGCCAACGTGCTGCTCAATACCGCCTTTGGCCATCCCACCGTGGCAGTCGACACGCATATCTTTCGCGTCGCCAACCGCACCGGGCTCGCTCCCGGCAAAGACCCCGCCGAGGTCGAGCGGAAACTTCTCAAGTTCACTCCGGCGGAGTTTCTCCAGAACGCGCACCATTGGCTGATTCTGCATGGGCGCTATGTCTGTACCGCGCGCAAGCCCCGCTGCCCGCAGTGCTCGATTCGCGATCTGTGCGCTTACAAAGGAAAGAACCCGGCCTGATGTTCAATCCGACGCGCGATCAGGTGCGCGACTTCTTTTTCGAGACCTGGCGTCGCTACTGCTCCGGCGAGCCCATCGAGGGTGCGCAGACCCTCGCGCTCGACGCGATCCTGCTGCACCCGGAATACCATGCAATGCTCGGTGCCCCGGAACGCTACGCGGCACAGGAGTATTTTCCCGAACTGGGCGTGACCAATCCCTTCTTGCACCTGAGCCTGCATGTCGCGCTCGAGGAGCAGCTTTCGATAGACCAACCCGCGGGAGTCAGAAACCATTTTGCCGCGATCATGGCGCGTCGGGGAGAGCGCCATGCGGCCCTGCACGATGCGATCGAATGTCTCGCCGAAATGGTCTGGCAATCGCAACGCCAGGGCATGCCGCCCGACGGCGCCGCCTACCTCGAACGCCTGGCGCAGCAGTCCAGAAAGTAACAAGGCCGTCCGGAACAAGATACCGGACGGCCTTGCTTGTCCGCCGCCGCGGCTATCCGCCCCGGCGAGCACGCCTCATCGGTGTACCGTGCTCAGCATTGCGGGTTGACTGGAGAACCACGCCGCCAAGTCCTCGATATCCTGGCTCGAGAGTTGTCCCGCGAACCCCTTCATGATCGGGTTATTGCGCTTACCCGATTTGTAGTCGTTCAATGCCTTCGCCAAGTAATCGGGATATTGCCCCGAAAGAATCGGCTGTTCGGGCGCAATCGGCTTCGCACCATCCGCGCCGTGACACGCCGCGCACACGGTCGCCTTGCCCTTACCCGCCTCGGCATTGCCCCTCGCCGACACGGCCTGCGCCGTGAATCCCAGCACCGCCGCCGCGGTGACGATCAGAACGCGCCTCATTGTTGGCCTCCACCACCATAGTAGGCCGCAAGGTCGGCCATGTCCTGCTCGGTCAACCCCGCGGCGATCCCGCGCATCGAAGGGTGACTGCGCTGGCCGGATTGATAGGCCTTCAACGCATTCACGATATATGCCGGTTGCTGGCCGGCGATCTTGGGCACTTGATACACCTCGGGATACGCGGTCCTGTAGCCGGGAATGCCGTGGCATCCAATACACATGGAAGTCTTGCCGCGTGCGGCTTCCGCATTGCCGCCGGACTGCTGGGCCAGCGCGCCGGACGTCGCCATGCCCGCAACGAGGAGGACCGCCAATACACTCTGAATCGCGCGTTTTTGCATGCTGTCCAATCTGCCTGAAGGTCGAAACCGCGCGATTCTAGCGGAATGCCACTCGGCTCTCAACCTTCGTTGCGCGCCACCGCAGGCGGGTTTCCTGGGCTGCCCACACGGGTACAATCGCAGCTGGTCCCAACACTCCTGCGAGAATACCCGCCATGCGCTTTACCGGCACCGCCGATTACGTCGCCACCGAAGACCTGATGCTCGCCGTCAACGCCGCCATCGCGCTGCAACGGCCGCTGCTCATCAAGGGCGAGCCGGGCACCGGCAAGACCATGCTTGCCGTAGAAGTCGCGCAGGCTCTGGGCATGCCGTTGCTCGAGTGGCATATCAAGTCGACCACCAAAGCCCAGCAGGGACTGTACGAGTATGACGCGGTCAGCCGCCTACGCGACTCGCAACTCGGCGACCCGCGCGTGCACGACATCCATCATTACATCCTGAAGGGCATGCTGTGGCAGGCTTTTACCGCCGATACGCAGGTAGTGCTGTTGATCGACGAAGTCGACAAGGCCGACATCGAATTTCCGAACGACCTGCTGCGCGAACTCGATCGCATGGAGTTCTACGTGTATGAAACGCGGGAGCTGGTGAAGGCGAAACACCGCCCGATCGTGTTCATCACCTCGAATAACGAAAAGGAACTGCCCGATGCCTTCCTGCGCCGCTGTTTCTTTCACTATATCCGTTTCCCCGACAAGGAAACGATGCAGAAGATCATCGATGTGCACTTCCCGAATCTGAAGAAGTCGCTCCTGCGCGAGGCAATGGAGGTCTTCTTCGAAATGCGCGAAGTGCCCGGCCTGAAGAAGAAGCCCTCCACCTCGGAACTGCTCGACTGGCTGAAATTGCTTCTCGCCGAGGATATTTCTCCCGAAGCGCTGCGCTCCAAGGACAGGAAGACCATCATCCCGCCGCTGCACGGCGCGCTGCTGAAGAACGAGCAGGACGTACACCTGTTCGAGCGCCTGGTGTTCATGACGCGCGCCAAGGGCGCCTGACAAACCCTCATCAGTCCGGACCAGCGCGTGCTGATCGAATTCTTCTACAAGCTGAAGAGCCACAAGCTCCCGGTCTCGATCAAGGAGTACCTGACTTTGCTCGAAGCCCTGGAAAAGGGCGTGATCGGTCCCTCGGTCGATGACTTCTACTACCTCTCGCGCGCAGCGCTCATCAAGGACGAGACCAATTTCGACAAGTTCGATCGCGCCTTCGCCGAATTCTGGCAGGGCGTCGAGTCCGTCCCCGGCATTGAATCGCAAATCCCGCTCGAGTGGTTGCTCAAGCAGGTGGAACTGACACTCAGCGAGGAGGAGAAGCAGCAAATTCAGGCGCTCGGCGGCTGGGAAAAGCTCATGGAAACGCTCAAGCAGCGTCTCGAAGAACAAAAGGAGCGCCACCAGGGCGGCAGCAAATGGATCGGCACAGCCGGCACGTCGCCCTTTGGCGCCTATGGCTACAATCCAGAAGGCATCCGCATCGGCCAGGACAGGTCGCGCAACCGAAGCGCGGTGAAGGTCTGGGATCAGCGCGAGTTCCGCAATCTGGACGACACGCTCGAACTCGGTACGCGCAACCTCAAGATCGCACTGCGCAGGCTGCGGCGCTTCGCCCGCGAGGGCGCCCCCGAGGAATTCGACCTCGACACCACCATCAATTCGACCGCGAAGAAGGCCTATCTCGACATCCACATGCGCGCCGAGCGCCGTAACACGGTCAAGGTACTGATGCTCATGGATATCGGCGGGACGATGGACGACCACGTCAAGCTCGCCGAGGAGCTCTTTTCCGCAGCCAAGACGGAATTCAAGCACCTGGAATTCTTCTATTTCCACAACTGCCTCTACGACTTTGTATGGAAGGACAACCGGCGCCGGCACGCCGAACGTACCCGCACGATCGACTTGCTGCACAAATACGGAAACGACTACAAGGTGGTCTTCGTCGGCGATGCGACCATGAGTCCCTACGAAGTCCTGCAGCCGGGCGGATCGATCGAGTATTTCAACGAGGAATCCGGCGCGGTGTGGATCCGGCGCATCACCGATGTGTACCCAAAATGCGCCTGGCTCAATCCCGAACCCGAGGAGATCTGGAATTACCGCCAGTCGATCCAGATCATGAAGGAACTGATGGGCGGACGTATGTATCCGACCACGCTGCAGGGTCTGGAGCGCGCCATGCGGGCGTTGGCGAAATAGCCCGGGAACGGCAGCGCCGGTTGCCGCAAAACGTTCCCTGAGCCGCACGCCTGCCCGCGCACGATGAATCAGCCCGCCCTTTTGCAGACGGCGAAATTCTCATCCATGCGCCGAATCTACATGCTGCTTGCGACGGCGGCGCTGATCGTGATCGCGCTCATCTGGGCGGCGATATTCTTCCAGTTGCGCGCGGTACGCGAGACGACACTCCAGGCGAGCTTTCGACAGGGGGACAACTTCTCCCGCGCAATGGCCGCGCACTTCTCCAGCTTCGCATGGACCCTCGATCTCTGGCTGCGCCATCTGCGCGAGGAGTGGGTCGACGCCCCGGGCCACTTCTCCGAAGAAGTCGCCCTCGTCAGGAAACCGTTCTCCAACGAATTCGAGTTCGACGTTCTTGTTCTGGACACCGCCGGGAAGCTTGTGTTCAACTCGCTGCCGCAGCCGCCCGGACCGCGTCCGGAGTACGATTCCGTTATCTTTCAGAGCGTGCGTGGCAATCCGGCGGATCGGTTGCAGATCCTCGGACCTCTCGCCGACCCGCGCAGCGGCGCGACACGAATCCAATTCATTCGCCCGATCCTTCGCAGCGACGGAAACTTCGCCGGCGTGATCGCACTGTCGATCGCCCCAGACGAATTGAACCGGATCTACGAGTCGATCGATCTCGGTCCGACCGGAGTACTCACGCTGCGTCGCCCCGATGGGGGAGTACTGCTGCGTTCGCGGGACTACGAACAATACATCCAGCGTGTGCGGAAATCTCCGATCACCGATCTGATCGATGCTCAGCGCGAGTCCGGGAATTTCATCCGTCCGAGCAATACCTACGGCTACGATGCCGTCTATTCCTTCAGAAGACTCACCGAGTACAGCCTGCTCGTGGTGATTTCACAATCCCTCGACATCGCACTCGCCGACTACTATCAGCAACGCTCGGTATACTGGTCCGCGGGCGGAGCGACTTCGTTCCTGCTGCTCGTTCTCGCCTTGATCATCGCCGCACGAATCCGCCGGCAAGAAATTGACCATCGCCAACTGCGCGACAGCGAAGCGCGTTTTCGCTCCCTCGTCGAGCTTTCATTCGACACCTTTTGGGAACAGGACCCGCAGTTTCGTTTCACCTCCATGCACGGTGCCGGTCCCGCCTGGCGCGAGCCGCTGCGCCGGCGCACGCTCGGTCTCACGCGCTGGGAGGTCGGTTACGTCAACGTCAGCGACGACGACTGGGCGGCGCACCGCGCGCGCCTGCTCGCACACGAGTCCTTCAGGGACCTGGAGCTATGCCAGCGCAGCGATTCCGGGCGCGAATTCTGGATCAGCACCAGCGGCGAACCCGTGTTCGATGAATC
>JAOUFA010000206.1 GCA_029858545.1 Betaproteobacteria bacterium | reverse complement strand
GCCCTGTGCGATCGTGCTCGGCTGCCCGCCCTGTGTCGCATTCGTCGGGCCGCAAAAGCTGCCGCTCGGTGTCGATGAACTCACCGTTGCGGGTGGCCTCGCCGGGGCACCGATCAATGTGGTGAAAGCGCGAAGCGTCGACCTCTTCGTCCCTGCGGAGGCAGAGATCGTCATTGAGGGGCTGATCGACACCGAGTTTTGCGAACCCGAGGCCCCCTTTGGCGAATCGCACGGTCACGTCGCACTTGAAGAATTCAACATGCCGATGCTCGTCACCGCGATTACGCATCGGCGTCAGCCCATCGTGCTGTCCTACATCAGCCAGGTGACGCCGTCGGAGTCCAGCGTGATGAAGCGCGTGGCTTATGAGCCTCTGTTTCTCGCGCATCTGCGCGATGTGCTCGGCATCAAGGGGGTAAGGCGCGTCTCGCTGCACGAGCCGCTCACGAATCTGCGCCGAGTGCTGCTGATCACCTATGAGCAAGGCGCTTCGCGCAGTGAAATCTGGCGCGGTCTGTACGGCGCGGCGGGCTTTAAGAGCGACATCGGAAAGATCTGCATCGCCGTGAACGAGGACATCAATCCGGACAACGCGGATGCGCTGTTGTGGGCGATCGCCTACCGCGCCAACCCTGTCGAGGACGTGCAGATACTCGGACATCGCGCGCTTGGCCACGGCCCGAGTCGCGAGCATGGCAAGCAGGAGGACTCCACGCTGCTGATTGATGCCACGATGAAGCAGGCTATGCCACCGCTTGCGCTACCGAAAAGGGAATACATGGACCGTGCGCGCCAAATATGGAGCGAACTCGGTCTACCCGCATTGCGTCCGCAGCCGCCATGGCATGGCAATCCGGCAGGAGACTGGCTGCCCGAATGGGACGAAGCGGCGCAACGCGCGGTGCTCGGCCGCTATCTGGAAAATGGCCTCGTCAGCGAGCAACGCAGGCGAAAGGGCGTCAAGCCGGAAACCAAGTACCGGCCGGTGGCCGCCGACAAGAACGACGGGAACTGAATCAGTCCACCCTTGCACCGGAAGCGCGAATCAGCGTTGCCCACTTCGCGATTTCCGACGTGATGTGGGCTGCGAATTGCGCGCGGCTGCTGCCGATCGGAACCAGGCCGTCGCTCGTCATGCGTGCTTTCATCTCGGCAGTGTGCATGACCTTCGCCACCTCCGCGCCGAGCAGGTCGAGGATGGCCGGCGGCGTGCCGGCCGGGGCCAGCAAACCGTACCACTGTGCCGATTCATAGCCGTTCAGGCCGGATGCCGATACCGTTGGCACCTCGGGCAGTGCTGCCAGGCGCTCGCGGCTGGTCACCGCCAGTGCGCGCAATCGCCCCGAAGCGAGGTGTGGACGGGCATTGATCGCCGGCAGAAACATCACCGGCGCGTCGCCGGCGAGCAGGCCGATCATGGCCGGTCCCGAGCCGCGATAGGGAATATGCACCATCTGCACACTCGCCATCGTGTTGAAGAGTTCTCCCGCGAGGTGCGGCGTGCTGCCGTTGCCGGCGCCCGCGAATCCTATCTTGCCGGGCTGTGCTTTGGCCAGAGCGATCAGTTCCTGCACCGTGTGTACTGGCAGCGAGGCATGCACGACCAGTACGTTGGGGCCCAGCGCCATCAGGCTGATCGGATCGAAATCCTTGACCGGGTCGTAAGGCACTTTCTTGTAGAGGCTCGGATTGGTAACGAATCCGGCGCCGGTGAAGAGCAGCGTCGATCCGTCGTTGGGCGACTTCGCGGCGAGTTCGGTACCGATGTTGCCATTGGCGCCCCCACGATTCTCGATGACGAAGGGTTTGCCCAGGTTTGCGCTGAGCGCTTGCGCGACGATGCGGCCGGCCGCGTCGACCCCTCCGCCAGCCGGAAAGGGAACGATCACGCGCACCGGGCCCTTCGGGTAGGTTTGCGCGACTGCCGGCAACATGGCGATGGCGAGGATGATCGCCGGGACGAGTTGCGTGATGAAACGTGCGGGATTCATGTTCTATCTCCGTGAATGATTCGCCAGATGACTTCAGGTGTTGCCGGTGTGGGCAGATCGCGAATGCCATAGTCGCGCAGTGCATCGACGATGGCATTGATGACGGCGGCGGGCGCGGGGGTTGTTCCGCCTTCGCCGCCCGCCTTGATGCCGAACGGATTGGTAGGCGACAGGACCTCGACGATTTCGGTTCGAAACGACGGCAGGGTGTCGGCGCGTGGCAGCGCATAGTCCATCAGCGAGCCGGCGAGCGTCTGGCCGGACCCGGCGTCTATCACGCAATGTTCCGACAGCGCCTGTCCGACGCCCTGTGCGATGCCGCCGTGGGTCTGTCCGTGAACGATGAGCGGGTTGATGCATCGGCCGACATCATCGACCGCCGCGTAGCGTGTAATCGCGACGCAACCCGTTTCGGGGTCGATCTCGCATTCGCAAACCGCGCAGCCATTCGGAAAGACCGGGTCGTGCATCTCGTTGTCGCTGACGACCGCAAGTGCGCTCTTGAAATGGGCGGGCAGGAACCCGTCTTCGACGCGTCGCGCTAGTTCGAAGAAGTCGAAAGAGTTGTCGGCGCCGGGTGCGCGAAAGCGGCCATCGGTGAATTCGACCTCGACCGGGCCGGTTTCTAGAAGGAAGGCGGCGATCTGCCTGCCGTTTTCTATCAACTGCCCGGCGGCGATCGAGAAAACCGTGGCGGCATGCCGCATCGAGCGGCCTGAATGCGAACCGCCGCCGACGCTCACGACGTCGGTGTCTCCCAGTACGATATCGACGGCCGCTACGGGCACGGCGAGCAGGGTCGCGACCACCTGCGAGAAACTCGTCTCGTGGCCCTGGCCGCTCGGTTGCGTGCCGATCACGACCCGCACGCGACCGCTGGGCAGGATGCTGATTTCGGCGCGCTCCTTTGGCGAGCCGATCGACGACTCGACGTAATGCGCGAGGCCGATGCCGAGCAGTTGGCCGCGCGCGCGAGCCGACTCGCGGCGCGTTTCGAAGTCCTTCCAATCCGCGATCTTCATCGCCAGATCCATGTTGGACTCGTATTCGCCGCTGTCGTAGACCATGCCCACCGCGTTGCGGTACGGCATGGCTGCGGGGGCGACGAGGTTCTTGCGACGCAGCGCGATGCGGTCGATCTGCAATTCCTTCGCCGCGGTATCGACCAGCCGCTCGATGGCGAAATTCACCTCGGGACGGCCGGAACTGCGGTACGGCGTGGTCGGCACGGTGTTGGTGAACACGGCGCGGCTCCGGAGCGAGGCGGTCGGAATGGCGTACGAGCCCGTGATCAGGCCGGAACCCTTCGATAGCGGCGAGAGCGACACGCAACGCGCACCGACATTGGAGAGATTGGAAGAACGCAGCGCGAGAAACTTTCCGTCCGAGCGCAGCGCCAGTTCGGTGTGCATCACGAGGTCGCGACCCTGGTAGTCGGAGAGAAAGGACTCCGAGCGGCTGGCCGTGTACTTGACCGGGCAGCCGAGCTTGCGCGAGGCCCACAGCACCAGGCCGAATTCCACGTAGACGCGGTTGCGCGAACCGAAGTTGCCGCCGACATCGAGTGAGACGACGCGCAATTGGTCGGGAACTATGCCCAGCACGCTGGCGAGCTCGCGCTTCTGGCGCACCGCGCCGCCGCTTCCCGCGTAGAGCGTATAGCGGCCGGTGCCGGCATCGTAGTGCGCGAGGGCCGCGCGCGGCTCGAGCGCGCAGGCGGTGACCCGACCGACATGAAAGTTCATCCTGACGACGTGATCCGCGGCGGCGAATGCGCGTTCGGTCGCCTCGCGATCGCCGAACCAGGATTCGACCAGGACGTTGTCGGGCACTTCGTCCCACACCGCCGCGGTGGCGGCATCGAGCGCCGTCTCAGAGTGGGTGATCCACGGCAGTTCTTCGAATTCGACCTGCACCGCCTCGACCGCGTCGGCGGCCTGTTCCCGGGTGGCCGCGACTACCATCGCCACGGCTTCACCGACATGGCGCGCACGATCCGGCGGCAACAGCCAGTGGGGGCCCTCGAACACCTTGCCACCAGCGGGACCGGTGAGCTTGATGTCGTAGCGGGTCGAGGGCAGGGGGCTGTGCGGAATCGCGCCGAGCCCGTCGTCAGCGCAGTCCACGCCGGTGTATACAGCGAGCACCCCCGGCATTGCGAGCGCCGTGCGGGCGTCGATCGCGACGATGCGCGCGTGAGGATAGGGCGAGCGCAACATCGCCGCGTAGGCCTGACCGGGAAGGCTGATATCATCACTGAATCGGCCTGCGCCGGTCAGCAGGCGCAAATCCTCCTTGCGGGTCAGGTGCTCGCCGATGCGGTCGTGAACCGTGCCGAGCGCGTTCTTGATATCCATCGAGATCCCAGGGCCTACATGCGCAGCAGGCGCCTCGCATTGCCGCTTTGGATCTTGGTCCTGTCTTCGTCGCTGATCGGCAGCTCGTTCATCCATTTCGTGCCGCGCGCGTTTTCCATGAAGGGCCAGTCGACCGAAAACATGATTCGGTCGAAGCCCATTTCCATCATCGAACACAGCAACGCGGGGGTGGAAAAGTTGCCGCTGGTGGTGATATAGAAGTGTTCGCGGAAACAATCACGGAATGCGATCCGTCGGTTGCCTTCGCGCGACAGCGAATCGTCGATGCGCCAGAGCGAAAAAGGCAGCGATTCGCCGAGGTGTCCGAGGATGATCTTGAGGCGCGGGTAAGCGTCGAAGACGCCACTGAGCACGAGGCGTATTCCCTGGGTGGCGGTCTCGACCGTGAAACCCCAACCGGCGGTCAGGATCGTCGGAAAGTCCTTGACGTAGTCCTTGTAGTAGGCCTCGATCACCGCCGGATGCGGCATCGCCGGGTGCATGTAAAGAGGCACATCGAGCGCCTGCGCGCGCTCGAACACTGGCCAGAAGCGTTTGTCGTCGAAGAACACACCATTGGTGAGGCCGTGCACCATTGCACCCTTGAAGCCGAGCTGGGTGACCGTGCGCTCGAGTTCGTCGGCTGCCGCCTGCGGGTCGGCGGTGGGCAGTGCGGCGAATCCGGCGAATCGATCGGGATGGGCGTCGACGGTTTGCTTCAATCGGTCATTCGCACGGCGCGCGAGGGGTACCGCGGTTTCGGCGTTCATACGCTGCAGCGCCGGGGCGCCATGGGACAGTACTTGGATCGCTATCCCGGCTTCGTCCATTTCCCTGATGCGCAGTTCGCCCAAATCGTCCAGGCGTTTACGAATCCCGGGCCCGGGATCTCCGCCGCGGAAATGCGCCGCCACCTCGGCGTCGTAGTAATGTTCCTCGAGCGCGATGATGAATGGTTGGGTCGGGGTCTTCATGCTGTGGCTCCATCGCTTACCGGAAAGGCCGTCATGCTACTTCAGTCGGCTACCGGGGAGCCGTGGTGTTTCGCTTCTTGAGACCCGCCGATCCGCAAGGTGGCTGCCGCTGCCCTTAGAATCCGCGTCTGTACGGGTTTCCTCGCAACTTGAACAAGGCGTCCCACGATGACCCTGCCACCTGTCACTTCGGCGCTGCGCACCGAATTCGCGCCCACCGGCGCGCTGCGCGCCGGCATCAATCACGGCAATCCGGTACTCGCGAACAAGGACCCCGCGACCGGCGAACTGAAGGGCGTCGCGGTCGATCTGGCGCGCGAACTGGGGCGCCGGCTCGAATTGCCGGTGACGCTGGTCGCCTTTACGAGCGCCGGGGCGATGACCGATGCGCTGGAGCAGGGTGCCTGGGATGTCGCCTTCCTCGCGGCCGAGGCGGGGCGGGCCGACCGGCTGGGATTCAGCGCGCCGCATCTCATCATAGAAGGCGCCTATCTTGTGCCCGAAAAGTCGGCGTTTCGCGTGAATGCCGATGTCGACCGCGAAGGCGTGCGCGTCGCCGTGTCCGCGAAGAGCGCCTACGACCTGTATCTCAGCCGCAATCTCAAGTATGCCGAACTGGTGCGCGCGCCGGGTATCCTGGGCGCACGCGAACTCTATGTCGGCGGCAAAGTCGATGTGCTCGCGGGGGTGCGGCAGTTGCTCGCCGCCGATGCGGTCAAGCTGCCGGGTGCGCGTCTGCTCGACGGGCGCTTCATGGCAATCGAGCAGGCAGCTGGGATGCCGAAGGCGCGCGAGGCCGCGCTGCGCTACTTGCGCGGTTTCATCGAGGAGATGAAGTCTTCCGGATTCGTGGCTACGGCGCTCGAGAGGGCCGGCGTTCGCGACGTGATGATTGCGCCCGCCGGCTGAGAGTCGACGCCGACGAACCCACTGTTGAGGGATATGCCTTGAACACACCGGATGGTCAGGCGCGCTGCGCCGACGGTACGCGCATCGCCTACCAATTGCATGATCGTGGCGCGGCAGCGCCGCGCGTGGTGCTGGTGCATTCGCTGGCGATGGATCGTCGCTTCTGGCGGCCGGTGGCCGACCGCCTTTCGCATCTCGCCTCGGTGGTGGTCTACGATTGCCGCGGTCACGGAGGTTCCGACAAGGCAGCCGGCGCGTATACGGTCGAGTTGTTCGCGCACGACTTGGCCGGGCTGATGGATCATGTCGGTTGGTCTTCGGCGATCGTCGCGGGAGCGTCGATGGGCGGCTGCGTAGGGCTCGCGTTTGCAGCCGCCTATCCGGCGCGCGTGCAGGGACTCGGCCTATTCGCCACGACC
>JAOUFA010000205.1 GCA_029858545.1 Betaproteobacteria bacterium | reverse complement strand
GGTCGAGCTCGAACACGCGTCGCGCGAGCAACTGGCCGATCGCCGCCGCACCCGCCGCGGCGAGCACGCCTGCGATCGCGCCCATCGCAAGGAATTCGACGCGCTGGCTGCCGGTGATCTGCGCGCGCGAAGCACCGCACACGCGCATCAGTGCCGCCTCGCGCCGTCGCTCGTCCTCGGTCGCGACGAGCGCGGAATACAGCACCAGCATCCCCGCGCCGAGCGCGAAGACGAATACAAACTGCACCGCGCTGATGAGCTGGTCGATGACACCCTGCGCCTGGCGCAGTGCCGCGCCGATGTCGACCAGGGTCAGATTCGGAAAGCGCTGCGCCAGTTCGTTCATCGTACCCTCATCGCGTGCTTCCACGCGAAATGCGCTGATGAAACTTGCCGGCATGCTTTCGAGCAGCGCCGGCGGCGTGATGACGAAGAAATTTACCTTCATCGAATCCCATCGCAAGCGGCGCAGCGACGCAATGCGTCCGGAGAACGACTCGCTGCCCACCGTAAAGCTGAGCTCGTCGCCGAGCTTCCAGCCAAGCGTTCGCGCGATACCCTCCTCGACCGACAATTCGCCCGGACCCTTCTGCGCGGCCCTGTCTATCGGCCACCAGCGCCCTGCCGAGACGACGTTGTGCGCCGGCAGCCCGTCGGCGTAGGAGAGATTGAATTCGCGCTCGACCAGCCGCTTCGCGCGCTCCTCGGGAAAATCCGCCTCGGCCACCGCCTTGCCGTTCACCGCGCTGAGCCGGCCGCGCACCATCGGGTAGAAATCGGGTTCCGCGATTTTGTGCGCCGCGAAGAACTGCTTCACCTGCGCGAGCTGCTCGGGCTGGATGCCGAGCACAAAACGATTCGGCGCATCGGGCGGCGCAGCGCGCCGCCAGGCGTCGACCAAGTCGTTGCGCGTGAAGCCGAGAAGCAGGATCGCGGTGAGCGCGAGCGAGAGGCTCGCCACCTGGATCGCATTGCCGCGCGCATGGCGCCTCAAATTCGCCAAGCCGTAGCGCAGCGACGCGCTGCCTGCGCCGAACAGACGGAGCGCGCGGCTCCCCGACAGCAGCCTGAGCGCCAGCCACGAGACGACGAAGAACACGAGCACCGCTGCGGCGAATCCCCCCACGACGAAGAGACCGAGCGTCACATCGCCCGCCTGCCACACGAGCAACGCCGCGAGCGAACCCAGCCCCGCCGCGTAGGCCACCAGCGTGCCGCGCTTGGTCACGCCAGCCTCGCGACGGATGACGCGCAGAGCAGGCACGTTCTTCAGCTGCACTAGCGGCGGCAGCGCGAATCCGAGCAGCAGTACAATCCCAACGAGAAAACCCTGCAGCGCCGGAAGCACCCCCGGCGCGGGCAGATCGGCGCGCAGCAATTCGGCGAGCGCGCCGGCGAGCACCTCTTGTGCGGCAAAGCCGAACACACAACCCGCAGCGCCCGCTGCGAGCCCCAGCAGCACGAATTCACCGCCGTACAGCGCAAGCAATCGCGACTGCGTCGCGCCCAGGCAGCGCAGCACCGCGCAGGCATCGAGGTGCCGCTCGACGAAACGTCGCGTGGCAAGCGCGATCGCGACCCCCGCGAGCACCGCCGCGAGTAACGCCGTCAGGCCGAGAAAACGCTGCGCGCGGTCGATCGAGGCGCGCAGCTCGGGCCGGCCGCTCTCAAGCGTGTCGATGCGCTCACCGCGTCCCAGCCTCGATCGCGCCCAGGCCTCGAACGCCGCGATCTCCCGCGCATCGCCTGCGGCATAGAGGTAGTACCCGACGCGGCTGCCGGTTTGCACCAGTCCGGTCGCCGGAACATCGTCGAGGTTCATCATGAGGCGCGGCGCGATGTTGAAGAAGTTTGCGCCACGCTCGGGCTCGAGGGTGAGCACGGCGCCGACCTTGAAGCGGGAATTTCCAAGGCGAATTTCTGCTCCCACCGGCGCGGCGAGCGCCGTGACGAGACGCTCCTCGATCCACACCGTCCCGCGCGCCGGTCCGGCCTCCGCCACCGCGTCAGGTGCATTAAGCGCCTGGGCGATGCGCAGCCGGCCGCGCAGCGGATAGTTCCCGCCCACCGCCTTGACCCCTACGAGCTGGTTGCGGCTCTGCGCGGCCTCGCCGCTTTGCGCCATGCTGATGAAGTTGAGCGCTTCAGCGCGTGCCAGGCCACGCGCGGGAATCTCTCCGGCGATCCCGGATTTCCACGGGTGGTCGGCAACCATCACCAGGTCAGCTCCGAGCATCTGGTGCGCGTCGCGCAGCAGCGCGCGACCAACGCGATCGGCGAAAAACGACACACTCGTTACACTCGCCACCGCGACCGCGAGCGCCGCCGCAAGCACGCGCAACTCGCCCGCACGCCAGTCGCGTCGCAGCATCTTCCATACATGCGCCGCAATCATCGCCGATCCCATTTCGCAATCATGCCGACCCGGTCGTTTCGTTGACTCGCATTCAGGTTGCAATGCGTCCCGCGACCAAGCGAACCACCCGGCCGCAGCGCCGCGCGAGATCCTCGTCGTGAGTCACCAGCACGAGCGTGGTGCCGAGGTCACGGTTAAGCTGGAACATCAGATCGACCACCGCCGATCCGGATGCCGCGTCGAGACTTCCGGTCGGCTCGTCGGCGAGCAGCAGCTTGGGCCGCACGACGAATGCGCGCGCCAGCGCGACGCGTTGCTGTTCGCCGCCCGAGAGGTGCTTCGGGTAATGACCCAGCCGCTCGGCAAGCCCGACACGCGCAAGCATCTCGCGCGCCGCCTCGCCGGCATCGCGCCGCCCGGCAAGTTCCAGCGGCAGCATGACGTTCTCCAGCGCAGTGAGCGCCGGCAACAGCTGAAAGGACTGGAACACGAAACCCACCAGGCGCCCGCGCAACTCGGCGCGCGCATCCTCGTCGAGCGTATACAGATCGACATCGTCGATTTCAACCGTGCCGGCGCTCGGCGTATCGAGCCCGGCGAGAATCGCGAGCAGCGTCGATTTCCCAGAGCCCGAGGCGCCGACGATCGCCACCGCCTCGCCGGAGGTGACCTCGAAGGCGATCTCGCGCAAAATGACGAGATCGCCGTCGCCGCTTTTCACGGTCTTGCCTATGCCCCGCACCCTCAGGACGCTTTGCGTCCCGGCCTTGCTCTTCATCGTCTGCATAACTGTGGCGGGCGTCGCGCGCGCGACGCCCGGGATCCTCGTATTTGGTGACAGTCTGTCCGCGGCCTACGGTCTGGCGCAGGCGCGCGGCTGGGTGGCGCTACTCGGGGAACGCCTCAAGCGTGAACGGCTCGATTATAACGTCGTGAATGCGAGCATCTCGGGTGAAACCACCCGAGGCGGTCGCTCTCGGCTGCGCCAAGCGCTCGAACAGCACCGCCCGGCGGTGGTAATCATCGAACTCGGCGGCAACGACGGCCTGCGCGGTCTGCCGGTGACCGAAATCAAAGAAAATCTCGCGGCGATGATCGACGCCGCGCAACAGGCCGGCGCGCGCGTGCTGCTCGTCGGAATGCGCATGCCGCCTAACTATGGCCCGGACTATACACAAGCTTTCGGGCGGGTATTCCCCGAGGTCGCGCGTCGCAAGCGGGTGGCGCTCGTACCTTTCATCATGAAGGGTATCGCCGATAGGCCAGACTTGTTCCAGGACGATCGCATACACCCGACTGCCGAGGCTCAGCCAATCCTGCTCGACAACGTGTGGGCGGTACTGGGGCCGCTGTTGCAGCGCACGAAGATCCCCTCCGGGAATGCGTCGTAAACCGAGCTTGCCGAGCGTCAAAGGACTCCCCGTCGGCGTGCCTAGCATGTGACGACCATGACGCCTCTCGTGACGCCTTTCTCCTTTGACCGGTGCGCGGTCGCGCTCGCCTTTTCGGCCGCCATCTGGCCTAGCCTCGCGACCGGCCTCCTTCCGCCCACCGAGACCTCCGCAGTCCCCGCACGGGACCCCGATCAGACCGTCGAAACCGGTGAACCGCACCCCAACCTCGCACTGCGCAACACCCTGATCATCAGCACCGGCGTCGGCATGGTCTGGACGTATGGCAAGAGACAGTGGTGGTCGGACGGTTTTGATGGCCGGTTCGAATCGGAGCGCGAGAACTGGTTCGGTCCGCACACGCGTCACGGCGGCGCTGACAAGCTCGGCCATGCGTACGGCAACTATACCGGCGTGCGATGGCTCACCCCGCTCTTTGAAGCTGCGGGCAATAACCGTCGTACCTCGCTGTCGCTCGCCGCCTGGTCCACCCTACTCACCTATTCCGCGGTCGAGGTCGCCGACGGCTACTCGCGCAAGTACCGCTTCAGCGGCGAGGATTTCATTTCCAACGTCGGCGGCACCCTGTTCGGACTGCTCATGGAACGCAGTCCGCGCCTTGACGAGATTCTTGACTTTCGCTTCGGCTACAAACGCTCGAGTTGGGAGAGTGAATCGGATCCCTTCGGCGATTACTCGGGGCAGCGCTACCTGCTTGTCGTCAAAGCGGATGCCTTTGCCGCCTTGCGTGGAAACCTCGTCACGCGTTACCTGGAGGCGTCGGCAGGCTACGGGGTCAATATCGACAACGCGGGGCTGCAGCGGAACAAGTATTTCGGCTTGGGACTCAATCTGTCGCGCCTCATCGCAGATGGGTTCTACGGCGGTCGACGGAATTCAAACGCGCTGCAAAACGGCGCCGATCGCGTCTTTGAACTGGTTCAGTTTCCGAGCGCAATCTACGCACGCCAAGGAATTTGAAGCGCGAGATTTCCGATTCAAAGCGAGGTCCCCCCCGCGGTCGATTGCGAAGCTCGTTCAAAGACGTGAACGTTATGCGCTATCATTTGCGCCAACTCGCAAGACCACTCAAGGAGTAGGACTATGACCATCAAAATCGGCGACCCGATACCCGACGGCAGGCTTTCCGAATCGATCGAGTTCGACGCTGCTTGCCCCCTGCCTCCCAAGGACGTGGGCGTCGCCGAAAATGTGAAGGGCAAGAAGATCGTGATCTTTGCGCTGCCCGGTGCATTCACACCAACCTGCTCCGCGAAGCATGTGCCGGGCTACCTCGCCAACCTGGAAAAGCTGAAAGCGAAGGGCATCGACGAAGTCTGGTGCGTGGCGGTCAACGATGGCTTCGTGATGGCCGCCTGGGGCAAGGACCAGAAGGGCATCGGCAAGATCCGCTTTCTCGGCGATGGCAGCGCCACCTGGACCAAGGCACTCGGGCTCGATCTGGACCTCGTTGCGCGTGGCATGGGCATCCGCTCGCAGCGCTACTCGATGCTGGTAGACAACGGTATCGTCAAGAAACTCAACATCGAAGCACCCGGCAAGTTCGAGGTCTCGAACGCCGAAACCCTGCTCGCACAGCTCGGCTGACCGATCTTCACCTGGCATTACCCGGCCGCGGCGACCGTCGCGGCCGGCGTCGCAGTGCGGGTCGCGGGAACCTTGCCGCCCAATCCGACTCCAAATCTGTTCCGTCCCCTTCGCGCAGCCTCATGTCGACCCCTATGCTGAAACAGCGCGCCTTTGGATTGCTCCTGCTCGCCGCCGCCTTGCTTGCCGCGCCGCTACTCGCCCAGGCCGCTGCGCCGCGCAAGCTCGTCCACATCGAAGGCGTCACCGAGTACCGACTCGACAATGGTCTGCGCGTGCTCGTGTTGCCCGAACCGGCCGCCGATACCGTCACGGTGCACATCACCTACCTGGTCGGATCGCGGCACGAGGGCTACGGCGAGAAAGGCATGGCACATCTGCTCGAGCACCTGCTGTTCAAAGGCTCGAAACGCCATCCGCGCATCAAAGAGGAATTCACGCAGCGCGGCGCACGCTGGAACGGCAGTACCTCCCCCGATCGAACGAATTATTTCGAAACCCTGCCGGCGAGCGACGCAAGCCTTGACTGGGCCCTCGGCATGGAAGCCGACCGGATGCGCAATTCATTCATCTCGAAGTCCGACCTCGACAGCGAAATGACCGTGGTGCGCAACGAATTTGAAATGGGCGAGAACAATCCGGGAAGCATCCTCTACCAACGCATGCAGCGGCTCGTCTATGACTGGCACAACTACGGAAATTCGGTGATCGGCGCACGCTCGGATATCGAGAACGTCCCGATCGAACGCCTGCGTGCCTTCTATCGCAACTGGTATCGCCCGGACAATGCGGTTCTGATCGTTTCCGGACGCATCGACGAAGCGCGCGCGCTGCAGCGGGTGGAAAAGCATTTCGGCGGGCTGCCACGCCCGAAACAGGCGATGCCGGCACTCTACACCGCCGAGCCGACGAAGGACGGCGAGCGCAGTGTGACGCTGCGTCGCAGCGGCGACAATCCTCTCGTCGGAGCGATGTACCGAATCCCGGCCGCCAGCCATCCCGACTATCCCGCGATCGAAGTGCTCGCCGGCTTGCTGGGCACCGCGCCCACCGGACGCCTCCACAAAGCGCTGGTGCAAAAAGGCCTGGCGACGCACGTTTGGGGCAGCGAACGGTCGATGTACGACCCGGGTGTCGCCTTTTTCGGGGCCTCGCTGCCCAAAGAGGCCCCGCTCAACGCGGCGCGCGCCGCCCTGCTCGGTGTACTCGACGGAATCACCGCCGAGCCGATTCGCGAGGACGAAGTCGCGCGGGCGAAAATCGCCTCGCTCAACGATTTCGAGAAGACGCGCATTGACGCTCCATC
>JAOUFA010000204.1 GCA_029858545.1 Betaproteobacteria bacterium | reverse complement strand
CCGGAAGACGCGCCCTGGCTCACGCTCAGCCATTCGCTCGCGTGCAACGTGCGCATGTGGGACGATCAGATCGCGGCGTTCAAGGATCGCTACCGGGTGCTCGCGCTCGATACGCGCGGCCACGGCCAGAGTTCCGCGCCGGCCGGTTCGTATACGCTGAAGGGACTGGCCGACGACCTGCACGGACTGTTCGCTCACCTGGGCATCGCGCGCACGCATTTCGTCGGACTGTCGATGGGCGGCATGATCGGCCAGACCTTCGCGCTCCGCTTTCCCGGTGTGTTCGCGAGCCTGACGCTCGCCGACACCACCAGCCGCTACCCCGCCGAGGCGGCCGAAATGTGGGCCGGACGCATCCGCGCCGCGCGCAGCCAGGGAATGGAGCCGATCGTGCGACCGACCCTCGAGCGCTGGTTCACCGAGCCGTTCCGGAAGTCGCGGCCCGAAGTGATCGAGCGCGTCGGCGCACTGATCGCCTCGACGCCGGTCGACGGCTACATCGGCTGCTGTCACGCGATTTCCGGAATCGGCGTGACCGCGCGGCTCAAGGAAATCGCCTGCCCGATGCTCGTCATCGTCGGCGAGCAGGATGCCGCCACGCCGCCCGCGATGGCGCGCGAGATCCACGCCAACGCGCCGGGCTCGACGCTGGTGGTGCTGCCCGAGGCCGCGCACCTGTCGAACATGGAGCAACCGCTCGCTTTCAATCGCGCGCTCGAGCAGTTTCTCGCGCCGATCAAGTAGAGCATCGGAGGACCCATGCGCCCATCCGCCGCCCGGCTGATGCTGGTCGTGTTCGCCCCGTTCGCGGCGGGCTACTTCCTGTCGTTCCTGTTCCGCAACATCAACGCGGTCATCGCCAAGGACCTCGGTGCCGACTTCTCGCTGGCACCGTCCGAACTGGGCTTGCTCACCTCGGCCTATTTCCTCGCCTTCGCCGCGTTTCAACTGCCGCTCGGCGTGCTGCTCGATCGCTACGGCCCGCGCCGCGTGGTCGCGGGGCTGCTGTGCATCGCGGCGCTCGGCGCGCTGCTGTTCGGCCTGGCAGGTGATTTGAGCATGCTGACCGTCGGCCGGGCGTTGATCGGCCTGGGCGTATCGGGTTGCCTGATGGGAGCGATCAAGGCGTTCACGCTGTGGTTTCCGCCCGCGCGTCTCGCGACCCTGAACGGCCTGTACATCGCGATCGGCGGCGCCGGCGCGCTGTCGGCGACCGCGCCGGTCGAAGCGCTGCTCGGCCCCTTCGGCTGGCGGGTGATCTTCTATGCCCTCGCGGCGCTTGCGCTCGCCGTCGCCGCGGTCATCTTCACCGCGGTGCCCGAGAAGCCGCTGCCCGGCGAAGGCGCGAGCCTGCGCCGGCAGATCGCGGGCTTCGGCGAGATCTTCCGTTCCGCGCTGTTCTGGCGCATCGCCCTGCCCTTCGTGCTGTCGCACGCCGCCTATATGGCATTGCAAGGGCTGTGGCTCGCGCCCTGGCTGTACGACATCGGCGGACTCGAGCGCGCCGCGGTGGCGCGCTACCTGTTCCTGACCGCGCTCGCCTACACCGCCGGCTCGGTGTTCTTCGGCGGCATGAGCGACCGGCTCGCGCGGCTCGGGTTCTCGCACCTGACGATGTACAAGACGGGTCTCGCCGTCGCGCTCGCCGCCTTACTGATCCTTGCCTCGGGAGTGACCACGGGACTCGTCGCGAGCATGATGGTGTACGGCTTCGCCGTGATCTCGGGCGTGCTCGCGTTTTCCCTGCTCACCGGCCACTTTGCGCAGGAGATGTCCGGGCGCGTCATCAGCGCGGCGAACATGCTGCTGTTCGTCGCTTCGTTCGCCTTCCAATGGGGCATCGGCGCGGTGTTGCGCCTCTATCCGGCGGCCGACGGCCGCTATGCTCCGGCGGGCTATGCGATCGCGCTGTTCGCGCTCGCCGCGCTGCACGCCGCATCACTCGCGTGGCTGCTGCCGATGCGCGAGCGCAGGGCTTGAAAAAATTCAACGGCTGCAAATCCTCGTGGGGCCCGAACCGGGGCAGGATACCGGCGCAATGCTTGATCGCCCTCGTCCGGCGCGTGTCGCGGAGCGCGCCCGACGTAATGCACATATGCCGGCCACGCGAACTTGAACGATCGCATCGAAAGGATTGCATCCGGCGGCTTTGCTCGGCGAACCGCGACGCGGCCGTACCGGCCGCATTGCGGGGCGCTGGTGCGAAAGAGATTCCTATCTTTCGGGTTGCGCATTTCCAACAGTGGCACGGGATTCCGACCCCGGCGATTTGAGCCACATGAGGTTGGCGGGTATTCTGGGCCTCTCAACGGGTTTCACCCTAAATTGCGGGAAGCGGGATACGACAGTGGCGACGCCGATTTTGGATCAGTATCAGGCCGATTTCATTTCCAGCCACGTTTCGATCGTGATGGCCTCGCGCAGTGCCGGGAATGTGCCGTCGCAGGCGCGGGCGCTGGGGTGTCGGGTCTCTGCGGACCGGCGCCACGTCACCTTGATTCTGCCGGTGATCTACTCGGCGTCGTTGCTCGATGATTTGCGCTCCGGCGGCGGCATTGCCGCGGTGTTCACACGCATCACGACGTACGAAACCATGCAGCTCAAGGGTCCCGGCGCCACAATCGGCGCGCCCACGGACGAGGACCGCGCCGTACTGCAATCCTATGGCGACAGTTTCTTCGCGGACCTTCGTCAGATCGGTTATACCGAATTGTTTTCGAGCGTAGTCACCCGGATGGTGCGCGAAGACATGGTGGTTGTGAAGTTTGCCCCGACCGATGCATTCCGTCAGACACCCGGTCCGGGCGCCGGTGGGCGCCTTGAGGCCGCACCGTGAGTGTCGCACTCAGCAGCATACGCCGCTGCCTCGAGGGGGCCGTGCCGGCGCTTATCGCTACCTGCGCGCCGGATGGAACGCCGAACGTGGTGCCGCTGTCGCAGGTGCATTTTGTTGATGACGCGCACGTGGCGCTGAGTTACCAGTTCTTCAGCAAGACACGCCAGAATGTTCTGTCCAACCCGCGTGCCGTGGTGCAGGTGATGGACCCGCTCAATGGCACCTGCTACGAACTGGCGGTCGAATACCTGCGTACCGAGACCCACGGTCCCTTGTTCGAGAGCATGAAGGCGAAACTGGCCGGGATTGCTTCGCAGACCGGCATGGCCAAGGTGTTCCGGCTGCTCGGCTCGGATGTCTACCGTGTACTGAACGCGAAATGCGTCGTCGAGGGCATGCCGGTGACGATACCGGCGCTGCCGCAACCGTTGTCGGGCCTGCGTGCCTGCATGGCCGCGATGGCCGGTTGTCCGGACCTTGCGCAACTGTTCGATGCCGTGCTCGAGGGGCTCGACCGCTTTTGCTGCATCCAGCACTCCATGCTGCTCATGTTCGACGCCGCGCAGGCGCGGCTCTACACCGCCGCCACGCATGGTTACGCGGAGTCCGGGGTCGGTTCGGAGATCGCCCTCGGCGAGGGCATCATCGGCGTGGCCGCCCGGGAACGCACGCCGATCCGCATTGGCTACACGGCCAGCGAATATCTTTACAGCCGCTCGTTGCGGGCGGAGCTTGCGAAGGCTGCTCAGGGTGCCGAGCTTGAAACCGAGATACCGTTTCCTGGCCTGGCCGATTCCGCCAGCCAGCTGGCCGCGCCGCTGATGCTCAACGACCGATTGATCGGGGTGCTGTACGTGGAAAGCCCACAGGAACTGCGCTTCAGCTACGAGGATGAAGACGCGCTTGTGGTGCTGGCCGGACAGCTGGCGCTGACCATTACGCTCCTGTCGCACGCGGCCGAACAGCTCGAAGAGCCCGCCACCGCAGCCGCGCGAGTTGTGGTGCAGGGAGCGCCGGTTACGATCCGACACTTTGCATCCGATCACAGCGTCTTTGTCGGCAACGACTATCTGATCAAGGGTGTGGCAGGCGCCATTCTCTGGAAGCTGTTGTCCGATTATCTGAACGACGGGCGCACTGAATTCACCAATCGCGAGCTCCGGCTCGATACGGGATTGAAATTGCCGGACCTGTGCGACAACCTCGAGGCGCGCCTGATCCTCCTGCAGCGGCGTCTTGCGGAGCGTTGCGCGTTCCTTGCCATCGAGAAAAGCGGGCGCGGCCGGTTTCGCCTGCGCGTGGACCGGCCGGTGCTCGTGTCGGAATCCTGATGCCGTGACACGCGCCGGATCGGTGTTTCTCAGTGAAACGCCGCCACCGCCGCCGCCAGCGTCGCCACGCCCAGCAGCGGCCCGAGAGGCCCGATTCTCTTCATCAGCAGGACCGCGTTCATGCTGCCGGCGCGCCGGCTGCGCGCGGCGAGGATCTGCATCGCGCCCACATAGATCACGATCGCCGCCACCAGTGCCATCTTGACCTGAAACGCGGCATTGAATGCCGCGGGGTCTGCCATGAGGGCAAGCCCGACGCCGGAGACGAGCAGCAGCGCCAGGCCGAGGGTGCCGAGCTTCGATAGGGCCCCGTTCACACCCGGAATCAGGGTGCGCGCCTCGGAGGCATCCATGTTGCGGCCGGCATGACGCGCTACGGCGGCGATGTAGAAGCCGGTACCGGTGCCAATCGTGAGGCCGAACAGGTGCAGCGTCAGAAGTGTCTTGTAGAGCATGGTGTCCTCCAGGAGCGACGATTTCCGGATCTATTGTTTGGCCTGTGACTGCTTGGGCAGGTTCTTGGGCTCGAAATCAATGTACGGCGTTGTTACCGGCTGGCCCGGCGCGACGGCAACAGGTGCCGCATCACCCACCGGCCCGAGGGCACGCACAAAGCGGTAGATGGCCACAAGGTCGGCGTCGTTCATGTCGCGCAGGTTGAACCACGGCATCGGCGGGCGCATCGGTTGGCGCACACGCGCAAGCCAGTCTTTTTCGGACTTCTGCTGCACGTAGAGACGCAAATTGACCGGGTAGGTCGTGCCCCAGGGTCCCTTGAAGCCAACGATGCTGCCGGTGAGCCACTGACCGCGCGGGACGTTGCCGGCCGTCTCGCCGTAGCCCGGCGTGTGGCAGTCATGACAGCCGCTGGCGACAGCCAGATAGCGTCCGCGCTCAATTTCCTGCCGGTCCTTTTTTGCCTCCGTGGCGCTGGTGGTTGAAGAAAATATTGCCGATGAAAGCACCAGCGAATACAGCAGGGCGGTCTTGTTCATGGTTCCTCCTCTTCAGGGGTGATTGGTTCGGGAGGGGAGCCTACGCGGATGTGCGAACACAGCTTGCTAAAACTTGGCTCAGGAAATACTCATTTATTCTTAACCGGGCGCGTCCGGGACTTTTGCCACGGCCCCGCCGCAGTAGGCGCGGGCACGGAATACCATGACATCGGCCTCGGTGCGACCGCAGCCGGCGAGCGACGACGACCGGCGCGCGCGGCGGCGTCTATCGCGCCGTCGGCGCGTTGGGCTCGTCGATCTCTACAATGAGCTTGCCGAAGTTCTCGCCGTTGAAGAGCTGCACGAGCGCCCGCGGCGCCTGGTCCAGTCCGCGCACCACCGTGTAACGATCCCGAACCCTGCCGCGCTTCATCCACCACAGCATGCGCAGCTGCGCGAGCGGGAAGCGCGGGATGTAGTCGAGGATGATGAAGCCCTGCAGCCTGATGCGGCGAGTGAGCAGGTTCGCGAAGTTGCGCGGCCCCGCCATCCCGCGGTCGTCGTTGCCGTACTGCGAAATCATGCCGCACAGGACAACGCGGCCGTGCCGGTTCATGAGATCGAGCACCGCCTCCATGATCTCGCCGCCGGCATTCTCGAAGTCCACGTCCACGCCCTTCGGGCAGGCGGCCTGGAGCTGCGCGCGCCAGTCGGCGTCGCGGCGGCAGACGGCCGCGTCGAACCCGAGCTCGCGGGTCAGCCAGTCGCATTTCTCGCGCGTGCCGGCGATGCCGACCACGCGCGCGCCGCGGAGCTTCGCAATTTGCCCGGCGATGCTGCCCACCGCGCCCGCGGCGGCCGAGATCACCACCGTCTCGCCGCGCCCGGGCTGACCGACTTCGAGCAGGCCGAAATACGCGGTCATGCCGGTGACACCGAGCGCGCCGAGCGTGGCGGTGAGCGGCGCGGGAAGGAAGCGCGGCAGCGTCTGCACGGGGAACTCGTCGCGGTCGCTCACCAGCGCGTAGTCCTGCCAGCCGAGCATGCCGAGCACGTTCGTCGCGACGCGGTACCGGGGTGTGTTCGAAGCGATCACCCGGCCGACCGCGACGCCGCGCATCACTCCGCCCAATGGCACCGGGGGGAGATAACTCGCGCGCTCGCCCATCCAGACCCGGTTCGTCGGGTCGAGCGACAGGTAGAGATTGCGCACCAGCGCCTGGCCGGGACCGGGTCGAGGAACCGGCTCGACCACGCGCTCGAGAATCTTCGGGTCGAAGTCGCCAGCGGGGCGTTCGCGGAGGAGGAAGCGGCGGTTGAGTGGGGTGATCATTCGTTTGGGTGAGTGGGAGACGGGTCGGAGCGCGGTGCGCCGGCACACGCGTGCGCCAGTATGCGCTTCACCTGGATCGAGGTGTCGGGCGGCGCTTCTGCGCGCCGAGCTGGCGCAGCGTGGGTCGCTCCACCGGCCGAGCGGACTCGCGGCGCGCGACCTCCGCGAAACCTGCGCGGCCGTACAGGATACCGGGAATTGATTCCGAACCCGAGGGAATCGCCGCGGCAAGGGCGCGCTTTGTCCAGCGGAC
>JAOUFA010000203.1 GCA_029858545.1 Betaproteobacteria bacterium | reverse complement strand
CGGCATCGGCCTGGGCCTGCTCGCGCTGTCGTGGGCGGTCGGGCCTCTGGGCACGGTGGCCGCGCTCGCGCTCGCGCTCGCCGTGCCGGTAAGCTGGAACCTGTCGGTGTGGTTCGCCCGCCAGCGGGGCCGGTCTCCCCTCTAGCCTTTCGGCGGCGGACGAAGAACGCCTGGCGGCCTATTTCCCGCTGCGCCGCTTTCTGCTCGGCGCCGGATTCGCCCTCGCCCGAGGCTCCGCCGGCTCGCTGTTTCTGCAGTGCTTCGACGAAATCGCGTCAATCGAAATACTCGACCCCGACGGGCGCGCGCTCGGCATGCTGCAGAAGGACGGCTACTGCGCCTGGCGCGTGCATGCCCGCGATGTCAACGAGCACGTGCTGTTTGGCGACTTCAACCACGGTTCTCTGGGTCCGCAGATGAAATTTTCCGTCGCGCCCTAGCCCCCGCGCAACGCAACATCCGTCCCGAACCGCGACGCCTACACGAATGCGGCCGTGATCACATCGAGCGCATCGGTCACCAGGCAGTCCGCGCCCCAACTCAACAACTCCCGCGCGACGCGCGGATCATTCACCGTCCAGCACAGGATCGCGCAGCCGGCGGCGTGAATCCCGCGCGCGAGCGGCTGTGTCAGGCTGCGATGGTCGCAGTGCAGCGACACGCAGTCGAACTCGCGCACCCGCGCGAGCCAATCGGCGGGAACGTCCTCGACCAGGCAGCCGCGCGGCAAGCCGGGCGCCGCGCTGCGCGCGGCGTCGAGCGCTTCGCGCGAGAACGACGAAAGCAGCGGCGGAAGCTCCGCGCCGCGCCATAGCTCGGCGGCCAGCCGGGCAGCCGCCTCGCCGGTCGCGCGCTCGTGACCCGCGGCTGGCTTGATCTCCACGTTCGCCCACAGCCCCAGTTCGCGGCACACCCGCGCCGCCTGCTCGAAACTCGGAATACGCTCGCCGCGCCAGCGCTCTCCCAACCAGGCGCCGGCATCGAGCCGCGCCAGCTCGGCGTAAGGCGTACGCGCGACCTCGCCGGAGACCCCGGTCGTGCGCTCGAGCGTCTCGTCGTGGATCAGCACCGGTGTGCCGTCTCCCGAGAGCATCACATCGAATTCGACCCCTTTGAAGCCCAGCGCGGCGCCAAAGCGCAGCGCGGCAAGCGTATTTTCCGGGGCGAACGACCCGCCCCCGCGGTGCGCGACGATGCGCGGATAGCGCCAGCGACTCATGGTGATCTCCTCGGCGCAAGTGTACCTCCCCTCTCGGGTATCATCGCCCCAGCTGTCGCAACCGGAAGACTCGCCCCATGCTTCGTATCCTCGCGCTCCTCGCATCGGTCTCGCTCGGCGGCTCGGCGCTCGCGCAAAAGACGATACGCATCGCCCCGCAGTCGAACCTCGCGGTGCTGGACCCGTTCTGGACCACCGCGACCGTCACGCGCACGCACGGCTACATGATCTACGACACGCTGTTTGGCACCGATCTGCAAAACCGCGTGCAACCGCAAATGGTGGAGAACTGGAGCGTCAGCGCCGATCGCAAGACCTGGACCTTCGTGCTGCGCGCGGGGCTCGAATTCCACGACGGCAAGCCGGTGACCAGCGAGGATGTGCTCGCCTCGCTCGCGCGCTGGTCACAGCGCGACAACCTGGGCCAGCGCCTGGCCGCGGCCACGCAGCGTTGGGACGCGCTCGACGCGCGGCGTTTTCGCGTCGTGCTGAAGCATCCTTTCGGCCTGATGCTCGAAGCACTCGGCAAGCCCGGGGCGCACGTCCCGTTCATCGTGCCGCGCCGCGTCGCCGAGACCGCGAGCGACCGGCAGATCGAGGACACCACCGGCTCGGGCCCCTATATCTTCAAGCGCGACGAGTGGCGCCCGGGAGCCCTCGCGGTGTACGTGAAGAACCCGCGCTACCGGCCGCGGGCCGAAGCGCCTTCGGCCACCGCGGGCGGCAAGCGCGTGTTCGTCGACCGCGTCGAATGGCACATTCTGCGCGACGCGCAAACCCAGGCGAGCGCCCTCGCCAACGGCGAGATCGACCTGGTCGAGCAGCCCGCGCACGAGCACTACGCAAGCCTGCGCGCGAATCCCGATGTCCGGGTGCTCGACAACCGCCACGGCGCGCAGGTATTGCTGCGCTTCAATCACCTGAATCCGCCTTTCGATGACCCGCGCATCCGGCGCGCGGCGCTGGTGGCCCTGTCGCAGGAGCCTTTTCTCCAGGCGCAGTATGGCTCGCGTGACCTGTACCGGACCTGCCTGTCGCTGTACCCCTGCGGCACACCCTACGAGACCAACGCCGGCATGCAGGGCCTGCTGCAGGGCGATGTGAAGCGTGCCCGCGCAATGCTGCGCGAGGCCGGCTATCCCGACACCCCGGTGGTGATCCTGCAGCCCACCGACCTCGCGACCATCGCCCGACTGCCGCTGGTCGCCGCGCAACAGCTGCGGATGGCGGGATTCAAGGTCGAACTCGCCGCGCTCGACTGGCAGGCGGTGATCGCACGCCGGCAGAAAAAGGAAGCTCCCGCGCAGGGTGGCTGGAGCATCTTCATCACCACCTTCAATGGGCTGGACCTGATCAACCCGGTGGTCAATCCCGCGATGAACGCAGCCTGCGACCGGGCATGGCCCGGCTGGCCGTGCGACGAACGGCTCGAGGCCCTGCGCGCCGAATTCCTGCTCGGCGGCGGCGAGGCCGAGCGCCGGCGCATCGCCGCCGCGGCACAATCGCGCGCACTCGAGGTCGGCACGCACGCCGCGCTCGGCGAATATCTGCAGCCGGTGGCGGCGCGCAAGAACGTCACCGGCTATCTGAACGCGCCGGTGTATCTCTACTGGAATCTCGACAAGCGATGACGCGCTGCGCGGGCCTGCGTGCCGGCCTGATCGCGCTGGCCGTGCTCGCTTCGCTGCCCGGCGCGGCGCAAGGCGGCCGGCCACCCTATCGCAGTTCGGGGCTGTGCGACGGTCTGCCGCGCCTCGACCTGCGCACGCCCGCGGGACTGTGCGTCGGTCTCGCGGCCGACGGGTTCACCTTTCCGCGCGGCCTGCTCCCGCTCGATGACGGCAGCCTGCTCGTCGTCGACATGGGTGGCTGGAACGAGGGCAAGGGTTCGGTGTGGCGGCTCACGCGCGGCGCCGGTCGCTACGCAAAGCGCAAGATTCTTGACCGACTCGACCGTGCGCACGGCATCGCGCGCGGGCCCGATGGAAAGATCTACATCGGCGCGATTGGCCGCGTACTGCGTTTTTCGCTCGCCGATCCGTCGGCGAGCGCCGAAGACGTGATCGGCGGGCGCTCGGGGTTGCCGGCATTGCCCTCCAGCGGACGCCATCCGCTGGTCAATTTCGTCTTCGACCGCGAAGGCAATCTGTTCGTCGCGGTCGGTTCGGCGAGCGACAACTGCGAACTCGACAACGGCGGCCCGCCCGATGCGCGCCAACCCTGCGCCGAAACCGACGGCGAGAACCCGCGCGGGGTGATTCGCAAGTACGACATGCGCTGGCCCGACGGGCGCGTTACCGGCTGGCGGAACTACGCGCGTGGCCTGCGCAATGCGATCGCACTGGCCGTTCACCCGTCGAGCGGCCTTCTCATGGAGGGCGAGAACTCGCGCGACTTCATCCATCGCCGCATCCCCGCCATGACCAACGACGAGGAATCCCCGCACGACGAGCTGAATCTCATCGAAGAGGGAGCGCACTATGGCTGGCCCTACTGCTACGACGATGGCGTGGCAAGTCCGGAGTTTCCGGCCGCCGATTGCGCGCCGTACCGCAAGCCTTTCGCGCTGCTGCCGGCGCACGCGGCACCGCTGGGCATGACCTGGTATTCCGGCGAGCGGTACGCCGCACTGCGCGGATCGTTGATCCTCGCCTATCACGGCTACCGGCGCCACGGGCATCGCATCGTCGCGTTTCCCACCGACGCGCGCGGACTTCCCGCGGCCGCACCGATCGACGTGGTCGCGGGTTGGGAGCGTACCAAGACCCGTCCGCTCGGTGCGCCGGTCGACATCAAGGCGGGCAAGGACGGTCGCCTGTACTTCACCGAGGACCGCAATGGTACGGTGCTCGTGCTGGGGACCGACGCGGCGCGGCGCTGAGAACCTCGCGGCGGGCTGTGCACAAGTTCCTCCCCCGTCTGGATTCGCGCGCGCGATCGGCGTGCTTCCTCCATAATCGCGGGGCCACCCCCATCTGGAGACCGAGAATGCCGAACTGTTTCATGACCTTCGCCCGACGCCAGCTGGCGCTCGCCGCGCTGCTCGCGGCGCTGCCCGGATTCGCGCTCGCCGAAGGCGACAAGGTGGCGAATGAAGTGCAGGCCGCCTTCGACGCCGCCAAACAGGTCATGCAGCGCGGCCCCGCCGAGATTGCGTTCCTCGACCAGGCGATGCTGAAGCTTCCCGAAGGCTTGCTGTGGGTGCCGAAGCCGGAAGCCGCACGCATGCTCCGCGCGATGGGCAACCGGCCGGGCGACGATCTGCTCGGCCTCGCCCTTCAGGAAAGCGACGACAGTCATGGCTTCGTCGTCGTGCGCTACGTCAAGTCGGGCTTTGTCAAGGACGACGACGCGAAGAAGTGGGACGCTGCCGAACTGCTCGATAACCTCAGGTCGGGCACCGAGGAGGTCAATGCCGAGCGCCGCAAACGCGGTATCCGCGAAGTCGAAGTGGTGGGCTGGATCGAACCCCCTGCCTACAACGCCGCGACGCAGCGCCTCATCTGGTCGCTGTCTTCGAAGGAAAAAGGCGCCCCCGCGGAAGAGGAAGGCGGCGTGAACTACAACACCTATGCGCTCGGCCGCGAAGGCTATGTGAGCATGAACCTCGTCACCGGGATGAATTCGATCCAGACCGAGAAATCGTTCGCGCACCGCATGCTCGCCGCGCTCGAATACAAGGACGGCAAGCGCTACGGCGACTTCAACGCAGGCACCGATCACATCGCCGAATACGGCCTCGCGGCGCTGATCGGCGGCGTCGCGGCGAAGAAGCTCGGTCTGATCGCCGTCGCGCTCGCCTTCCTCGCGAAGTTCGCCAAGATCTTCCTCGTGGCGGGAATCGCCCTCCTCGGCATTCTCGTCAAGATCTTCCGCAGCAAGAAAGCGCAACAGGCCGCCGAATCAACCGCCACGCCGCCGCAGCCCTGAGACACGCTGGTTGATGGGCCGGGCAGGTTCGCCTCTGCGCCGCGTTTCGATGCCGGGAATCCCAATGCGATCGCGCACATGATCAAGCTGCTGCTCACCTTGCTCGCGGCGGGCAAGCTCGGCAAGGTAATCCTCACCGGGGGCACGATGCTGATCTCGGTGTTCGCCTACGCGCTCATCTACGGCTGGTGGTACGCGGTGGGCTTCGTGCTGCTTATCTTCGTGCACGAGATGGGACATTTCCTCGCCGCGCGGCAGCGCGGCCTGGAAGTCGGCGCGCCGACCTTCATTCCCTTCGTCGGTGCCTGGATCCAGCTGAAGGACCTGCCGCACGATGCCGAAACCGAAGCCTGGATCGGCCTCGCGGGACCGCTCCTCGGCACGGTCGGCGCGCTCGCCTGCTACTACGGCTATCGCGCCAGCGGCGAACCGCTGCTGCTCGCGCTCTCCTATGCCGGTTTCTTCCTCAATCTGTTCAACCTGATTCCTCTCTCGCCCTTCGACGGCGGGCGCATCACCGCGATCATCTCGCCGCGCGTCTGGCTGGTCGGCGTGCCGATCCTTGTCGCGCTGTTCTTCTGGCGTCCCAGCCCGATGCTGATCCTGATGGCGGTGATCGCCGCGCCGCAAGTCTGGGCGGCGATCAAGTTCGACCCCCGATCGCCGGAAAACCAGGCGTACTACTCGGTCGAACCCGCCAAACGGCTCGAATACGCGCTCTACTACCTGGTGCTCGCGGGGTTTCTCGCGGTGATGAGCTACGACGTGCATGAACTGCTCGGACAGTTGCATGTCACGCAAAGCGGCTAAGGCGCAGCGTCGTCGTGCCGTGATGCGGCGCCGATGATTCGAACCGCCGCCGGGTTCGGCATTGCCCTCAGCCCCGCTCTTCTCCATACACCGGCCCCAGCGGCCCCAGTCTCAACCCGGCGCGCAGCTTGGTCCATTTGAATTCCGCCGGATCGGAGAGCGCCGGCCCCGGCGCCTTGACGATCAGGATTTCGCGCGCGAACGATTCGAAGTCGGCGCGAAAATGCACCGCGCTCTTCAGCGCGAGGATGCGCTGGCTGCGCGGCTCGATGCCCAGGTGACGGAACATGTCCTGATCGGCGGCCTGTACCTTGCGCGAGGCGAGCGCAATGCGCACGCCGGGCGCGGCGCGACTCCTCAAGAGCGCCATCGGCCCGAGGGTCATGCGAAAGCCCTTGAACATCGCCCCGCTGCAGGTGAAGCGTCCGTCGTTCACGCGCTCCACCGTGAACTCGCCGCCAAAAGGTGCGTCACCCGCGATGCCCGAGCGTCCGCCGAGGGCGAGCGTCAAATTGGCGCCCGCACCCGCCTCGTGCGCGAGCCTGGCCGCGTCGGCGTCGATCAACAGCCCCAGCACCGCGTCCTGCGCATCCTGCGCGATGAGCGCCGCGAGCAACCCGGTGGTGTCGCCGTTGCCGCCCGCGCCGGGATTGTCCTGGGTATCGGCGAGGATCACCGGCGCGCCCGGTGCGCCGCGCTCGCGCGCGCGGCGCACCGCGTCGGCGGGCGCATACA
>JAOUFA010000202.1 GCA_029858545.1 Betaproteobacteria bacterium | reverse complement strand
CGCGTCGGCGACGCGGTGTACTAGGCAGAACCCGGGTGCAGCCCGCCGGAAGCTGCGGGCGCGAAGCGGTCATGACGGAGGGAAAGATGGAACAGGCTTTGGAGCGCGGCACGCTGCTCGACGGAATCTCGGTTCCGGCGATCGTCCCGGCCCCCTGGCGCCGGCTCGGGTCCGGCCTCTTCCGGCCGCGCGGATCGACCCGCGCACCGGAATCCGAGACCGAACTGACCACCTCGGTGCTCGATGCGCTCGGCTTGCCGGTCTGCGTCGTCGACCCGACTGCGCGCCTGCTCTACGTCAACGCGCCGGGCAGGCGTCTGCTCCGACAGGGCGAGGTGCTCGCCCGACTGACGGACGGCCAGCTGCGCGCCTGCGGCGCTCGCTGCGACGCGGCGCTGCGCCGCGCGATCGGCGACGCGGTGCAGGGCCGCACAGGCGGCGCGCGGCTCCTCGATCGCGACGGCGAGACGGCGTTCCATGTCGCGGCGCTCGGGCTCGGCGCGAAAAGGGCCGCCGGCAGCGGTCCCTGCGCCGCCCGCGTGCTGCTCGTGATGACCGCCACCGCGACGCGCCGCGCGCCTGCGGTGGGCCTGCTGCAGCGCATGTTCGCGCTGACCAACGCCGAGACCAGCCTCGCGCTCGCGCTCGCGCGCGGCGTCAGCATCGAGGAATACGCCGAGCAATCGCATCGCTCGCTCGCGACGATCCGCACCCAGATGCGCTCGCTCTACGCAAGAACCGGGGCGAAGCGCCTGGGCGACCTGCTGCTCCTGCTGGGGCGCCTGCCGGCGGTGGAGAATTGACCTGGGGCGGCGCGCCCGCCCGGGTGCGTTCGCCCCCTCCGATCGCGCAACCGAAAGGTTTCCATCGCTCGCCTTTGCATCGCCACCTGCGGTATGCTTTTCCCGGGCAGCTTGTCCGCCTGATTGAAGCGCCGACCCGGATCACCGCATAGACATCGATGCACACCGCGATACCGACCGATTACCAGTCCGCCGATTTCCCGTCGAACCGCCACGTTCCGAGCGCGATGCAGAAACTTCTGATCTGCGACGACCATCCGCCGATCCGTACCGCGGTGACCTATGTCGCACGGGAGATCAACCGCGACATCGGGATCATCGAGGCGGGCAACGCAAGCGAAGCGCTCGCGCTGGTCGAGCAACACCCCGACCTCGATCTGATATTGCTCGATCTGCACATGCCCGGCCGGAGCGGATTCGATCTGCTTTCCGACCTCAAGCTCAAGTCGCCGGCGATACCGGTCGTCGTGCTGTCCTCGGACGAGACGCGCACCGCGGTGGTCGATGCCCTGCAGCGCGGGGCCACCGGATACATCTGCAAGTCGACGCCCACCGAGCGGCTGGCGAGATTTCTGGAGCACGCGCTAAACGGCAATGTCGCATTGCCGGCGGCCTTCGTCTACGGTCCCGGCGCGGAGCCGGAGACCGATGTCGCCCTGGCCCGGCAACCGAGCCGGCCGCGGCAGCCCGACATCGGGCTCTCGCCCAGGCAAATGGAAGTGCTCGGCTGCCTGCTGCGCGGCATGTCGACCAAGCAGATCTGCCGCGAACTCGGCGGCATCTCCGAGGGCACGGTCAAGAGCCATACCGTCGCGGTGTTTCGCGCGCTGAACGTGACGACGCGCGTGCAGGCCGTCATCGAAGCAAGCCGGCGCGGCGTATCGATCGGCCACAAGCCCGGCTAGGCAAGCCCGGAGCAAGAAGAAAGGGGAGTCGCCGTGAGCAACGCGACGAGCTTGAGCGCGGCCGGTGCCGGGGCGCTGCCCGGCCGCGACGTACGCAGCCGGGCCCACGCGCTGCGTTTCGTCATCGAGCAGGCGCGGCGCAACAGCATCGCGGTGCTCATCGTCGTGGCGTCGTTTGCCCCGATCGTCGGCCCGATCGTCGGGTGGTGGCGTTTCGGCCTGTGGGCCGTGCTGCTGGTGGCGGTCTATGCCGTGCGCGTCGTGATCCTCGCGCCGGCGATGCGCATGGAGGTCCTCGCCGCGGACATCGGTCGCTGGACGCGGATCCTGTTCGGCTCGACGATGCTCGCCGGCATCGTCGGCGCGAGCGCTTCGCTGCTGTTCTTTCCCTTGCTGCCGCCGCTGGAACAGGTGCTCGTGACCATGATCCTGTGCTGCTGGGTCACCGGAGCGATGTCCTCGGTCGGCGCCTACCCGCTGCTGTACTCCTGCTATGTGTCGGTATTCATCGGACAGTTGATCGCGGCCTGGTTGCTGACCAACACCCCGCACATGGCGAGCATCACGATTCCGCTGTTCGGCTACGGTTTGATCACCGCCGCGTTCGGGCGCACCTTTGCCAGGCAGATCGCGGTGGGACTGCGGATTCGTTTCGAGAACGAGGAACTGATCCAGGAACTCGACGCCGCACGCCGCGCCGCGGACGCGGCCAATCTGGCCAAGTCGCGCTTCCTCGCGGTGGCGAGCCACGACCTCAGACAGCCCTTGCACGCGCTCACGATCCTGAGCGGGTTGCTGTGCCGGCCGGCGAGCGCCGAACGGACCGGCGAGGTGGCGCAGCAAATCGTGCGCTCGGTCGGCTCGCTCGAAAAACTCTTTTCCTCGCTGCTCGACCTGTCGCGGCTCGACGTCGGCGCGGTACGGCCCGAGTTGCGCACGGTCTCGCTCAGACCCATCCTCGAACAACTCGGCACCGAATACGGTCCCCGCGCCCGGGTAAAGGGCCTCAACTTCGAGGTCGGGCACTGCGAGGCGGCGCTCGTCACCGACCCCGTGCTGCTCGAGCGCATCCTGCGCAATCTGATCGACAACGCGATCAAGTACACCGAGCGCGGCAGGGTCGAGCTCGGCTGCGAGCGACTTCCCGACGCGCTGGTGATCAGCGTCACCGATACCGGCCCCGGCATCCGGCCCGAAGATCGCGACGCGGTGTTCGAGGAGTTCTATCAGGCCAGCGGCGAGCGCCAGTATCGGGAGCAGGGACTGGGGCTCGGACTGGCGATCGTCAAGCGGCTTACCGGACTGCTGGGCTACCGGATCGAGATCGTCCCCGCGCCCGCCGGCGGCTCGATGCTCAGTCTCGTCATTCCGGCCGACCTGCTGCGCGCGATTCCCGAGGAAAGCGGTGCCGTGCTGCAGGACAGTCCGAACGTCAGTCTCGAGCGATTCGCGATCGTCTACCTCGACGACGACGTGCAGGTGCATGCCGCGATGCGCCTGTTGCTGCAGGAATGGGGCTGCGACGCGGTGATCGCCGCGACGCTCGACGAGGCACGCACGCAACTGCGCGAGCGAGCCCTGCGGCCCGAGGCGGTGCTCACCGACTACAGCCTGAGCGCAGGCGTCACGGGCTTCGACGTGATCGACGCGCTGCGCGCGCAGTACGGCGCGCTCCCGGCGGCAATCATCACCGGCGAAACCGATCCGATATCGCGCGAGCAGCTGCGCAACTCCGAGTATCCGGTGCTGCTCAAACCGGTGCAGGCCGACGAATTGCGCAAGCTGCTCGAGCTGTTCCGCACCATCGGATAACGGTTTCCGCCGCCTCCCGCCGGATCGGCGGCGCGACGCTTCGCGGCGGAGAATTGACTCGCGCGGCCGGTCTGGCCATCATGGGCCATGTCCGAACACCGTGCCACCACCGACTGGCGTCGCGAAACGCCCGATTTCGATTACCCGACCTACAACCGCGGCCACCGGCTTCGCTTTGGCGCCGGCATCGAGCTGCCGGCAGCCGCCGCGGCGGCGAGCATTCCGGCGACGGCGGTCGGCGCCGCGGGCGTCGACCCCGAACAGGCCCTCGTCGCCTCGATCTCGTCCTGCCACATGCTGTGGTTCCTGCATCTCGCCTGCCAGAGCGGCTTCGTCGTCGATCGCTATGTCGATGAGGCGGTGGGGTTGCTCGAGAAGAACGCCGAAGGACGCGGGGCGGTGACGCGCGTGACGCTGCGTCCGCGCGTCGCCTTTTCCGGCACGCCGCCGACCGAGGCCGAGCACGCAAGCCTGCATCATCGCGCACACGAACGTTGCTTCATCGCCAATTCGGTAAAGTCCGAAGTGGTTATCGAACCCGGTATCGCCTGACATGTCCGAAACTCTCGACCTCGCGGTGAAGCACGGCGTCGCGCGCGTGACGCTCAACCGCCCGCAGATCCGCAACGCGTTCGACGATGTGCTGATCGCCGAGCTGACGCAGACCTTGCGCACGCTCGATGCCGACGCCGCGGTACGCGTCGTCGTGCTCGCGGGCAACGGTGCGGCCTTCTGCGCGGGCGCCGACCTGCACTGGATGAAGCGCATGGCGGGCTACAGCTACGAGGAGAACCTCGCCGATGCCGGCGCGCTCGCCGAATTGCTGCGCACGCTCGATCGCGTGGCGAAGCCGACCATCGCGCGCGTGCACGGGCCCGCTTTCGCCGGCGGCGTCGGCCTGGTCGCCGCCTGCGACATCGCGCTCGGCACGCCGCAGGCGAAGTTCTGCCTGTCGGAGGCGAAGCTCGGGCTTTCGCCCGCGACGATCAGCCCTTACGTGATCCGCGCGATGGGACCCCGCATCGCGCGGCGCTACTTCCTCAGCGCGGAAGTGTTCGACGCGGCCGAAGCGCACCGCATCGGGCTGCTCTCGGCGCTGGTGCCGGCGCAGGAACTCGACGCCGCGCTCGACGCACTCGTCGAACAGCTTCTTGCCGGCGGACCCGCGGCGCAGGCGAAGATCAAGGACCTCGTCCGCCTGGTCGAGCCGGGTGACGTCGACGCGGCGATGGTGCACGAGACCGCCCGGCGCATCGCCGAGATCCGCGTCTCGCCGGAGGGCCGCGAGGGCATCGCCGCGTTTCTGGAAAAACGCAAACCCGGCTGGGCGAAGGACGGCCGCTAGGGTGTTTCGCAAGATCCTCATCGCCAACCGCGGCGAGATCGCCTGCCGCGTGATGCGCAGCGCGAAGCGCCTGGGCATCCGCACGGTCGCGGTGTATTCGGACGCCGATCGCGATGCGCTGCACCTGCGCGCGGCTGACGAAGCGCGGCGCATCGGCCCGCCCGAAGCACGCGCGAGCTACCTCGATAGCGAAGCGATCCTCGCCGCGGCGAAAGACGCGGGCGCCGAGGCGATTCACCCGGGCTACGGTTTTCTTTCCGAGAACGAGGATTTCGCCGCCGCCTGCGAGCGCGCCGGGATCGTCTTCATCGGGCCGACCGCCGCGGCGATCGCCGCGATGGGCGACAAGTCGGCGGCCAAGCGCCTGATGGAAAAGGCCGGCGTGCCTCTGCTGCCGGGCTATCACGGCGACGCGCAGGACCCGGCACGGTTGATGGCCGAGGCGAAGAAGATCGGCTTTCCGCTGCTCATCAAACCCTGCGCGGGCGGCGGCGGCAAGGGCATGCGCGTCGTCGCCGCAGCGGGCGAATTCGGCGCCGCGCTGGACGCGGCCAGGCGCGAAGCGGCCTCGGCCTTCGGCGACGAGCGGGTGCTCGTCGAACGCTACCTCGAGCGGCCGCGTCACATCGAGATCCAGGTGTTCGGCGATGCGCTGGGCGAGGTGATCCATCTGTTCGAGCGCGACTGCTCGGTGCAGCGCCGGCATCAGAAAGTGCTGGAGGAGGCGCCCGCGCCGGGCATGACCGATGAACTGCGCGCGCGCATGGGCGCGGCGGCGGTCGCCGCGGCGCGCGCGGTCGGCTACCGCGGCGCGGGTACGGTCGAATTCATCGCCGAGACCGATCCGGCGCGCACGGGCGCGCTCACCGGGCGGTTCTACTTCATGGAGATGAACACGCGCCTGCAGGTCGAACATCCGGTGACCGAGATGGTGACCGGCCTCGACCTGGTCGAGTGGCAGTTGCGCATTGCCGCGGGCGAGCCGCTCCCGCTGGGACAGCAGCAGGTCGCGCTGCGCGGTCACGCGATCGAGGCGCGCGTGTACGCCGAGGACCCCGAGCGCGGGTTTCTGCCCGCCACCGGACGGCTCGTGCACCTCGCCTTTCCACCCGAGTCGAAGGAACTGCGCATCGACAGCGGCGTCGCCGCGGGCGAGCGCATCACGCCCTACTACGATCCGATGATCGCGAAACTGATCGCCTGGGGCGAGGACCGGAACGCGGCGCTCGCGGGACTGCGTGCCGCACTCGCGCGCTGCGAAATCTTCGGGCCCGCCAGCAACGTCGAATTCCTCGGTCGCGTCGCGGCGAGCCGTGCCTTCTCGTCGGGCGAGATCGACACCGGACTGATCGAACGCCATCGCGAAGAACTCCTTCCCGCACGCGACGCCCCCGGCGACGAGTGGCTTGCCGCGGCGGCGCTCGCCGAGCTGCGCGAAGAACAGAGCGCCGCGCTCGCGCAGGCGCGCGCCTCGGGCGACCCTTACTCGCCGTGGCAGCGCATCGACGGCTGGCGGCTGAACGCCGACTCGCACCACGACTTCGTGTTCGCCGAGAGATCCGCGAAACATGCGGTGTCGCTGCGCTTCGGCGGCGACGGCACCCGTTTCGCGCGTGACCGACGAGAACAGCGGGTCGCCGGGGAATCGCTCGCCGGCCACCTCATGCTGCTTCACCTGGGCAGCCGCAGCCTGACGCTGCGCGTGTTGCGCTCCGGCAGGGACTGGCATTTGTTCTACGAAGGCGCCTACCGACGCCTCGCGCTGCACGAGGAACTCGAAGGGCTCGACGTCGATGCCGGAAGCGGGTCGCTTGCCGCGCCGATGCCCGGCAAGCTGAT
>JAOUFA010000201.1 GCA_029858545.1 Betaproteobacteria bacterium | reverse complement strand
GGCCGGTATTTCATAGGTGCGCGCGCGATGTAAGCCCCGGTGTGGCACAACTGCCTTGCCGCGGCGCTTGGGGGTCTCACTGCGAGCGCTAGGGCCTGATGTACGCGAATCCCTCGCGCTGCTGGAGACGGGCGAGTTCGGCGACTCCCGAGGGCACGAATCCGGCGAGCGATACGAATTGCGCGCGCTGAAGATTGCGTTCACGCAATGTAATCTCGCAGACGCGGAACTTGACTCCCTGCAGATCGAGATCCTCGATCGCGGCGCGGAATTCGTTGCCCTTTTCGGTCTTCGCGCCCTTCATCAGGAAATCGACCCCGGCGGCGTGCGCAACGACGATGATCTGCGCGTTGGGATCGGCGTCGAGGTGGTTGCGGAGGAATTCCAGGCCGCGCGAGGCCTGTGCGGCCCCCTCGCTGAAATGATAGACGACCCGCACCGGTCTTTCCTGAGCGAGGGCCGTTCCGCCGACGGCCAGCGCGGCGGCGAGACATGCCAGTCCGCGCAGCGCCGTCCTTCCCCATGAATGCAGATAGGTCTCCCGGGTTGAGGCCATGGTCATGGAATCGGCCTGAGCCGCAGTTCGTCGGGCGTTGCATTGACGAAGCCGTACTTCGCATAGGCGGTCTGCGCGGCCGGAGTCGCAAGGAACGCGAGGTAGCGGTTTGCGGCGGTCGCGTGCGGACCGCTGACTGCGCCGATCGCGTAGGCGACTTCGTCGCGCAGGCTGTCCTCGGGCGGCAGGTTAACGGCTTCGATCGCCTTGTTCTGACGCTTGGCTTCGAAGGCCTCGGTGATCCAGACGAATCCGGTGTCCGAAGTTCCCGCGAGGATCCGGTCCGGTGTCTCCCGATGGTGCACCGAGGTGAACCAGTTGTTCGGCGTGGTCTGGCAGGAGAAGCACTCCTTGCCGGCCGAGACATGTTGCCACAGGCCGTGGCGCTCGAGCACCTTGCGACCGTAGAACTGCATGATTCCCTCATTCACCGGGTTCGGCATCGAGCTGCGCACGTCGGGACGCTTCAGATCTGCGACCCCCTTGATGCCAAGCGGATTGCCCTGCGCAACCATGAGCACCATTTCGTTGTGCATATAGATCGCGAAATCCTTCATCAAGCCCGCCTGCGCGAGCTTCTTCAGATGACCGAGATTCACCGAGGCATAGACGTCCGGACGGCCGGGGTAGTCCTTGTCGCCGTAGCGCACGCCACCATTCTGGATCGCGGCGAGCAGCAGTCCCGGCGGCAAGGTAATGAGGCCGACGTCGATGCCCGGGTTGGCGCGCTGGAAGGCATGTACCACGTCGTCCATCGCGAAGAATTGGTTGCCCGCGAGCCACAGGATCAACTCGGCGTCCTGCTGGGTATGCTCGAGCGCCGCGGCACCCTTGAGCATCCTTCCGTCGGCGTAGTAGAGCTTCAGGTCGTTGTCCTTGTTGGGGGGAATCGCGGTGAATTTGGCGGCCGATCTAGCTGTATTCGCATCCGGAGCGAGCGGGGTTTTCTGCGCATCGGCGCTGGCGCAGTCTCCCGCTGCGGCGAACGCCACCACAGCAATCAACAGGCTTGTTCGTGCGGCTGACGACATGGACTTCCTCCTTCTACGTGGTTTATAGGCCGCATGGCGCTCTGGACGGCGCGCGACGGATTGCCTGCCTATCTTCCCTGAAAACCTGCTGGCTTGTGAATTGGAAAGTCTTATGCGCGCATTGGGCATTCCGGCTCGGCGCTTCGGCCGACTACCGAAATGCTCTACACTCCCGCGCGTAGCCGGCATCGAGGGGGGCGAGGTGAAGCATCGCGCGGCGGTAGTTTGGCTGGGAATGATCTTTGCCGGCGTGGCGTCCTGCGCATCGGCGCAGGCTCTGGTGCGCATGGGTGGTAGCGGGGCGGGGGCCGGCATCGTGCGGCAGCTGGGCGACGCGTTCACGACGCTGCATCCGACGATCCGGGTCGTCTATGCGCCGAATCTGGGCAGCGGCGGTGGATACCGTGCACTCTCCACGGGCCGTCTGGACATCTCGGTCGGCAGCCGGCTGCCCAAGTCGGGGGAAGGCAAGGGCCTGAAGGTGGAGCGATTCGCCCGTTCGCCATTTGTGATCGTCGTGCAGCAGCGCAACGCGGCGAGCGCAATCACGATTCCCGTGCTCGAGCATTACTACAGGGATCCAGGAGCGACGTGGCCAGATGGCACTCGGGTTCGCCTGGTGTTGCGCCCTGCCGATGACTCGGATACGGCGCTGCTGCGCGCGTTTTCCCCGGGAGTATCGGCCGCGCTCGATCAGGGGTTGCAGCGGCCCGGCATGCTGCTCGGACCCAGCGACACCGATGCCGCCGATCTGGTCGAGCGCACGCCCGGCGCGCTGGGGACGACGACCCTCGGCCTGATTCTTGCGGAGAGGCGCGCCCTCAAGGCGCTCGAACTCGACGGCAAGAGGCCCTCCCCCGAGGCGATCGCGAAGGGGCAGTATCCACACGTCAAAACGCTCTATCTGGCGACCAGCGCAGCGACCGGCGCGGCAGCGAGGCAGTTCATCGCCTTCATGCGTTCGGCAAGGGGCGCGGCTTTGCTCAGGGAATATGGCTTCCTTCCGGCAACCAATTAGGTCGCCGAAGTCGGGGCGCCGATGAGCCCGTGGTCTGCGCAGGCCGGGCGCGACGAGAACTACGCGCGCTCGTTCGCAATCGTTCGCGGGCTGAGTTGGGCCGCCGGATTGATCGCGAGCGCCGTTGCCGTGTCGCTGCCGCTGCTGTTCTTCTGGTACGGCTACACCTCGCTCGAGGTCGCGGGCCGAGCCGAAGCCCGGATCAAGGCCGACGCGCTCGCTCTCGCAATCAGCGAGAACCCCCAGTATTGGAGCTTTCAACAATACTTCGTCGACAAGGTGTTGCGCGGCGTGTCGGCGCACAGCTACCGCCAGTCGAGCCGCATCGTAGACGAAAACGGCGTGGTGCTTGCGGCACATGATGCGGGTGGATCAGGCCTGACGCTGGTACGCAGCGCACCGCTCTATGACGCCGGGAGGCGCGTCGGCGAAGTCGAGGTCACGATCTTTGCGGCGCCGCTGCTGCGCGGCACCGGCTGGGCGGGCGCTCTCGGCTTGGTCCTGGGCGCGCTGGTGTTCCTGGTTTTGCGTACGCTCCCCCTCGCGGCGCTCAAACGCACGCTCGCTGCGCTGGAAGCCGAGCGCGACCGCGCTGAAAAAGCGGGCCGCGCGCGGGCGTCGTTTCTCGCCATGATGAGTCACGAGATCCGCACCCCGATGAACGGCGTCATCGGTATGACGAGCCTGTTGTTGAATAGCGCCCTGACGCCGAAACAGCGCGACTATGCGGAGACGATACGGCTGAGCGGGGAAACGCTGCTCACGGTCATCAACGACATTCTCGATTTTTCCAAGATCGAGTCGGGCAAGCTGCAGCTCGAAGAGCAGCCATTCGTGCTGACGACCTGCGTCGAAGACGCATTCAGCCTGGTGAGCGGCAAGGCCGCGCAGAAATCTCTCGACCTGGTGTATCTCATAAAAAGCGATGTCCCATCCTATGTGGTGGGCGATGTGACGCGGCTGCGGCAGGTACTCGTCAATCTGGTCGATAACGCGGTGAAGTTCACCGAGCGTGGCGAGGTTCTGGTGACCGTTTCACGGGCGACCGACGAGGGACCGCACGCGCTGCGCTTTGAGGTGAAGGATTCGGGTATCGGGATCAAACCGGAGATTCTGTCCACGCTGTTCCGGCCATTTACCCAGGCCGACAGTTCGACGACGCGGCGATTTGGTGGCACCGGCCTGGGGCTTGCCATCTGCGCGCGCCTGGTCGATATCATGGGCGGACGGATCGGCGCTGAAAGCAGCCCCGGCAGCGGCTCGCGGTTCTTCTTCACCATCGTTGCGCACGAGGCGCCGGGTGAACCGGTCCATTATCTGCAGCGCGATGCCGTGCAGATCGCCGGGCGCCGCGTGATGATCGTCGACGACAACGGCGCCAATCTCAACATGCTGCGCGGCATCGCCGAGCGCTGGGGTCTGGAGTGCGCGATTACGGCCTCGCCGCTCGAGGCACTGCGCTGGGTCGAGACGGGCGAGCCCTACGATCTCGCGCTGCTTGATCAGCACATGCCCGAGATCGATGGCGTGGAGCTGGCGCGGCGCTTGCAGGCTTTGCGCGAGAAGCTACCGATTATCCTGCTTAGTTCAACCGAAGTGGGCAACGAGTCCGGCAGGTTGCGCCTCGCGGCTTCGTTGACAAAACCTGTGCGGCAGGGACCGCTATTCGACGCCATTGTGCGCGCATTGGGCGGTACGGTGAGCGGGAAACCGGTTTCTGCTGCGGAACCGCAAGGGCCGCTCGCCGGATCGCTGCCGCTGCGCATCCTCGTCGCGGAGGACAACGCGGTCAATGCGCTGCTGGTGCGCGCGCTCCTCGAACGGCTCGGCTACCGGAGCGATCTCGCCGGCAACGGACTCGAGGCGGTCGAGGCCTGCCGCCGCCAGTCCTATGACATCGTCATGATGGACGTCCAGATGCCCGAGATGGATGGCATTGAGGCGACGCGCAAGATCCGCGAGGAACGCGCAGGTCCTCTGCCCATCGTCATCGCGCTGACCGCAAACGTGCTGAGCGAGGACCGCGAAATCTGCCACGCCGCCGGCATGAACGATTTTCTGCCGAAACCGGTGACGCTGTCGGATCTGCGCGGAGCGCTGGAGCGCAATGCTCCGCGAGTCCGGACGGTGTAGGCCGGTCGCGCGTCAGCGCGCGGGCGCCGCTGCGCGCTGACGGCGGCGTCGCGCGAGGAATTCATAACCGGCGAGCAGCGTGCCCAGCGTGCAACCGGCGATGTCGGTGTACACCGCGCCGGGAAACGCCCCGGCGGGAACCAGCGCGAGCAGGCCGGCGAGCGCAAAGAGGCTGCGTGCCTGGGTGCTCAACGGACGCACGAGATAGCCGATCACGCCCACCGAAGCGAGCCAGATTCCGTACACCGCGGTGACGATCGCGATGGCCACGTCTTCGGGCGGGCCGATGAGAAGCAGCGTCGGCGAGAGGACGAACAGGAAGGGCACGATATAGGCCGACCAGCCGAAGCGCACCGCTTCCCAGCCGGTGCGCATCGGGTCGGCGCGCGCGAGTCCCGCGGCAGCGAAGGCGGCGAGCGCAACGGGAGGCGTGATCATCGACATCATGCCGAAATACATCACATACAGGTGCGCGGCGATCGGCAGCACGCCCACCTCGACCAAGGCCGGGGCGACGAGCGCGGCGAGGAGCACGTAGACCCCCACCGTGGGAAGCCCCATGCCGAGCAGGATGCAGATGAAGGCCGCGAGCAGCAGCAGCAGCAGCAGATGGCCGGCACCGATCTGCACCAGCGCGAGCGTGAGATTGAAGCCGAGGCCGGAAATCGAGAGCGAGCCGATGACGAATCCCGCCGCCGCGCAGATGAGGATGACCTCGATGACGGCGACCCCCGTCGAGCGGAAGCATTCGACGACCGCCAAAAGATCCGGGCGCTTGCCGCGATAACCGAACGCGAACGCGAGCGCGATGAGCGCGACCGACGACCATAGCGCGGCTTCTTCAGGCTGCATGTTGAAAGTGAACAGCCCCATGATGAGGACGACGAATGGAATGATGAAATGAAATCCGCCGAACAGGTCCCGGAAACGTGGAATTTCTGCCGGGTCGACCGCCTGGATCCCCATACGCGCCGCCTCGAGGTCGGCCTGGATGAAGAGCGCGCCGTAATAGAGAAGCGCGGGGACGAGCGCCGCGAGGACCACCGCGCCGTACGGGATCTGGAGGAACTCCGCCATGAGGAAGGCGGAAGCCCCCATCACCGGCGGCATGAGTTGGCCGCCTGTCGAGGCGACTGCTTCGATTGCCGCCGCCTGATAGGGTGCATAGCCGCTGCGCTTGATCATAGGAATCGTGACCACGCCGGTGGCTACCACGTTGGCTACCGCGCTTCCGGAGATCGATCCGAACAGCGCCGAGGCGACCACCGCGATCTTGGCCGAGCCGCCGCGGAAGCGCCCCATTCCGGCGAGCGCCAGATCGGTGAAGAAGTTCGCTCCTCCGGTGACGACCAGCAGGCTGCCGAAAAGGATGAAGGTGACGACGATCGTCGTGCCGATCCTCAGCGGTACTCCGAGCATCGCGTTCGTGTCGATGGCGAGGTAGGCGACGAGCTTGCGCCAGTCGGTCGCGCGGCCTTCGAGTTGCCCTGGGGCCAGGTTTGCCAGGAGGGCATAGACGATAAACGCGATGACGATGATCGGTAACGCGAGTCCCGTTACGCGTCGCAAGGTCTCGATGAGGAGAACGATGACGATCGATCCGGCGATCACCCCGTCGACCGGTCGCAGCAGAATGATGTCGGAGAGATCCGGGTAGCGTACGGCGATGTACGCGCTTGCCGCGAACGCCGCGATGGCAGCGACCCAGTCATACCACGGGACCCGTACTTTCGGATGGCCGGCGTCGCGCGCAGGAAGATGCAGGTAGGCGAGGGCGATCGCCGCGGCGAGCATCGCTGCGCCAAACTGCTCGGAGTAGATCGATAGCGCGAGGATCTGGTTGAGCCCGGCAGCCCAGGCGAGCGCGCCCAGGGTGATCGAACTGCCGAGTATCCCAATTATCCAACGCACGATCGCCGGCTCGAGCCGGCGATCGCCGGAGGACGACTTCATGTTGCGGGTACTGGTCTTCGCGGTACGTCCGGCACC
>JAOUFA010000200.1 GCA_029858545.1 Betaproteobacteria bacterium | reverse complement strand
TGGGTTGCGCGATGTGCAATTCCTCGGCGGCGCGGGTCAGGCTGCGCAGGCGCGCGCTCGCTTCGAATACGCGCAACTGAGGCAGCATACCGTGCTTGAAGTAGCGTCGAATTGCTGAGTCAGGCATGGCGATTCCTCCAGGGATCGATTGCCATACCGCCGTACCTGACAACGCACAGCGGCCTTCACCTCGGAGTGCAGGCCGCCATCCTGAAATGAAACGGCCTTCACCCAACGGGCAAAGGTCTCGCTTACACAGTGTGGACAGTGCTGGCACGGCCGGGACGCATGGTCCGTATTGACGACCGTGTCACGGCAGCAGATCGCTGCCGAAGCTACTCCCCTTTGGAGGGGGCGCCCGGCTCTCGCCGGGACGCACGGCCAACTTATATCAGAAGGGGTGGGATCCATCAAGGACGGTGACTGACTTGCAGCAATTAAGTTTTGTAATGGTTTTCATCAAGCCGCGCGCCGAACCATGCGATTTCGCAATGCCGGACATCACCAATGTCAAGTTCACATCTGCACGGCGCAAGAACAGACTGCTTGTGCGCGCGGAGTCGCGCCAAGTGACCCGCAGACCACGAGGAGGCGTCCATGCAGGATCGCGAGTTCCACGCCTTACCTGTCGAAGAAGTCGCGCATCACCTGCGCACGCAGCCCGATCGCGGCTTGACCTCGCAGGAAGCAGCCGAGCGGCTGCAGCGGTTCGGCGCCAACGAACTGACCGATGAGGGGCGTGCCTCGCCTTTCGCGCTGTTTCTGGCACAGTTCAAGAACACGCTCGTGATCATCCTGGTCGTCGCGACGCTGCTTTCGGCGCTGGTCGGCGAAATCGTCGATGCCGCGATCATCTTCGCGATCGTGGTGTTCTGTGCGCTGCTCGGTTTCATCCAGGAGTACCGCGCCGACCAGGCGCTGAAGACGCTGAAGCGGATGCTCGCGCCCACCGCGCGCGTGCTGCGCGAGGGCAGCGAAGTGCGCATTCCCTCCCGGGAACTCGTTCCCGGAGATGTCCTGCTTCTGGATGCGGGCGATCGCATTCCCGCCGATGCCCGCCTCATCGAGCTGCACGCGCTGCAGTGCGATGAGGCGCCGCTCACCGGCGAGTCGTTCCCCGTATCCAAGTCTGCCGATGCGCTGCCTGTCGACGCTCCCGTCGGCGAGCGCAGCAACGTAGTCTACGCCGGCACCACGGTGACCTACGGCCGGGGTCGCGCGATTATCACGGGCACCGGCATGCGGTCCGAATTCGGCAAGATCGCGGAGCAGGTTTCGGCAGTGAGCACCGAAGCCTCGCCGCTCGAAAAGCGCACCGAGGAAATCGGCCGTTGGCTTGGTCTGGTGGCGCTCGGCGTGTGTGCCATCGCGGTGCTCGCGGGGGTCGCGCGGGCATGGCTCGGCGGCCAGCTCAACCTGCCGTTCCTGCTGACGATGGCCATGTTCGCGATCGCGCTCGCCGTAGCGGCGGTTCCCGAGGCGCTCGCGGCCATCGTGACCGGCGCACTGGCGATCGGTATGCGCGAGATGGCCAAGCGCAACGCGCTCGTGCGGCGCATGCCGGCCGTGGAAACGCTCGGCTGCACGACCGTGATCTGCACGGACAAGACCGGCACCCTGACCAAGGGCGAGATGACGGTGCGGCGCGTGTTCGCGGCTGGGCGTGGCATCGCGGTGAGCGGCGCCGGGTACGCGCCCGTGGGCGGGTTCGAGCCGCCGCTTGCGGCTGACAACGAAGCGCAGCGGCTCCTGCTGGCGGGCGCGCTGCTGTGCAACGACGCCGTGCTGGAGCAAGAGGACGGGCGCTGGCTCGTCAAGGGCGATCCGACCGAAGGCGCGTTGGTCGTGCTGGCGGCGAAGGCCGGCTTGTCGCAGAGCGAGACGCGACTTGGCGCGCGCAGAATCGCCGAGTTGCCGTTCAGCTCGGAGCGCAAACGCATGGCCACGGTGCATCGCATGCCCGACGGACGGCACCTGGCGTTCGTGAAGGGCGCACCGGAGATCGTGCTGGAGCGGTGTGCCCTGGCACAGCAGGAGCAGCGGGCCACCCTGCTGGAAGATGAAATGCGCGCACGCATCCTGGCTGCCGGCGAGGGGATGGCCAAAGACGCGCTGCGTGTGCTCGCGATCGCGTATCGCGAAGTCTCCGCCGCGGAGGCCGGTGAGGAAGACCTGCTCGAGCGTGAACTGACCTTCCTCGGCCTGATCGGCATGATGGATCCGCCGCGCGAGGAGGCGAAGGAGGCGGTCAAGACCTGCCGCGCGGTCGGCATCCGGCCGGTGATGATCACCGGGGACCACGGCCTCACCGCTGTCGCGGTCGCCTCCGAAATCGGCATCTACCGCCCGGGCGACCGGGTGCTCACCGGCGAGGAACTCGCGCGCATGAGCGACGCCGAGTTCGTCCAGGCAGTCGACCGCGTGACGGTGTATGCGCGCGTCTCGCCGTTGGACAAGCTCAGGATCGTGCGCGCATGGAAGAGCCGGGGCGAAGTCGTCGCGATGACCGGCGACGGCGTCAACGACGCGCCCGCGCTCAAGCACGCCGATATCGGTATCGCGATGGGCATCAGCGGCACCGACGTGGCGAAGGAGGCCGCCGACATGGTGCTCGGCGACGACAATTTCGCCACCATCGTGAGTGCGATCGAGCGCGGACGCTGGATCTACGACAATATCAAGAAGTACCTCACCTACCTGCTGCGCGCGAACATCACCGAGGTGGTGGTGCTGGGTGGCGTGGTGATCTTCGTCGGTCCGGAGCTGCTGCCGCTATTGCCCGCGGCAATTCTGTACATCAACCTCGCGACCGACGGGCTGCCCGCCCTGGCGCTCGGCGTGGCCCCGCCCGACCGGGACATCATGCAGCGCCCGCCGCGCGCGCCGGGCGAGAGCATCTTCTCGCGCGATGTGAAGCTGCTCGTGCTGCTCGGCGTGCTCGTCGAATGTCCGATCTTCCTGTGGATCTACTTCAGCAACCAGGCGGACATCGAGGTCGCGCGTACCCAGATCTTCCTGCTCTTCATCTTCGTCGAGCTGATCATTGCGATGAGCTTCCGCTCGCTGCGCCACAGCCTCTTCGAGGCGCCCCCGCACAAGTGGTTGCTGCTTGCGATCGGCTGGGAGCTCGCCTTGTTCGCGATCCTGATTCAGATTCCGGCGGTGCGCGAAACCTTCGGCATCAGGATGCCGACCTGGTCCGACTTGGGATTGGCGCTTTCGGTGAGCGCGGTGGTGGTGGTGGCGGTCGAGCTGACCAAGGCGTATCTGAGGTCGACCGCGTCCGGAGCCCACGCGGATTCCCAGGCATAGAGCGCGTTGGCCTCGCTCCGCGAAATCCCGGCTCTGCCGCAGACTACAGGAGGGAACACCATGCTCCGAGTACTGGTCCCCGTCGACGCTTCGCGCAACTGCCAGTTCGCCATCCGGCATGTCATCCGGCAATTCATGAACAACACGGCCATGGAGGTTCACCTGCTCAATGTGCGCACGCCATTCAGCCAGGACATCGCGCGCTTCGTGAGCCGCAGGACGCGGCAGGAATTCCACCGCACCGAAGCAGAGAAGGCGCTCGCCCCCGCCCGCCAATTGCTGGACAGTTTCGGCGTTCCCTTCTCGACTCATGTCGCGCTCGGGGAGCGCGCCAAGATCATCACCGACATGGCGCGCCAGTTGCGCTGCGACCAGATTGTCATGAGCACCGCGCGCAAGAACTCGCTCACCCGGCTGGTGGAAGGTTCCGTCACCAACAAGGTGATCGAGATGACAACCGTGCCGGTCGAGGTGATTGCGGGCGACGCGGTGTCGAAGTTCGAGCGCTACGGTATTCCGGCGGCGCTCGCGGCAACGATGGCGGCGATTCTCGCTGCGGTCGCCGAGTGACGAAGCCTTGCGTGTCGTTCGGCGGGCGGTCGGCCCGTCACGGGCGGCTGTCGATATCCTCGTACGGCCCGCCGTTCACCAGGTCGTTACGTTGCGACGGATTCTAGCGCCGCGCGGCCCAGGCGCTCGCCGCACCGCCGGTTCTGAGCATTCCCTCGATCGTATTTCCGCTCACCCGGCCGCGATACTCCACGCCGCCGGCGACAAACATGATCTCGTCCCCGCGCAGCCTGCCTTCAATCGACAGCTCCGAGGCGCCGTTCAACAATGTTCCCGTGATCTTCTGGAATGCCTGCTTCAGCGTGAGTTCGCCCTGCGGCAGCCGCCACTTGCCCTCGACCCTGGCGGGCACGATCCAGAGGTGGGCGGTGCAGTAGGTGTTGCAGTCGAGCGCGAAAGTCTCGTCGGCTTCCCATGCGCTCATGCCGAAGGTGTTCGAAACGATACGCGTGCCGGGCTTCAAGGAAAGGATCGCCGGGCGCAGCCTGAGGTTCAGATCGGGTAGCAGAAACAGGGTGATCACGCTGGCGCGCGAGAGATCGGTCTCGAAAATGTCCGCCTGAACGAACTGCGCCTTGTCGCTCAGCCCTTCTGCGGCGGCATTGCGGCGCGACAACTCGACCATGTCGGGGTTGTACTCAATGCCGAGCGCGCGTGCGCCGCGCCGGGCGGCCGAGATGACGGTACGACCGTCGCCCGAGCCCAGATCCATCACGAAATCCTGCGACGTGACCTTCGCCATGTCGAGCATCCTGTTGACCAGCGCCTGCGGCGAGGGCACCCAGACGACATCCTTTCCGACTTGCCCGACCGTCGGCTTGAAGTCGCTGTCGGCCTGCGCCTGCGCGCAGACGGCCATTGCGGAAACCACCAGCATCAACAGACGCACGCTACGCCATGCAGACACGTTTGCTCTCCTACGACAAGGGACGCACGAGCGCGGATTCTACCTCCGGCCGCGGCGGATTTGTACAGCGATCTGGAGGCCGGCCCCGACTGCGTTCCGGCCTTGTCGCTCATTCCCCACGAAGGGGCGGATCTGCGAGATGCTCGGAGCGTCGACGCCCCTTTCCCGGACACGCCGCCGCCCGATGGGGGTGGGACTGCCCTAGAGCCCTGTCCCCGCCTCGACGTTCTCGTCGATGAACCGATGGTAGTCCTCGCTACCGAGGATATGCGTTCCGTCGCAGTTGAATTGCAGGCGGATCACGTCCTGCACCGTGCTGATCGTGACCGAGCGCAGGTAGAACATCTCGATGCGCCGGAGGCTGGGGAGCTCGCCGATCACGCGGCGAATCTCGTCCGCCGCAAGCGGCTGCCATCCGCCGAGGCTGTCGCGATACAGGCTTTGCAGCGTCGGCGGGATGCCGGAGAAGCTGGGGTCCGAGGAAATCAGCGCGTAGACGCGCCGGATCATCTCGACCTTCGCGCCATAGCCGATGCGCGCAAAATGGCGGTCGACGTACGCGGCGTCGACCAGCTTGAGCGCCGGATGCAGTTCGACGCGGAACGGGTCGAACACCGAGGCGGTCTGGACTTCGCCGTTGTTGAAGCCCAGCGACAGACTGAACACCGCGCGCTCGAGCAGCAGCTCCTCGAGCCTCGGCGCCAGCGCGTCGAGCACCCGGTCGACCACGCTTTCGTGGCGTTCGCGCACGAAGGCCGTCTCGCGCAGCGACGGATCACCCTTGATGCTCACGTGCAGGCGGTGGCGGTGGATGCGCGCACTGTGCGCGAGACTTTCCTGAAGGGCGAGTTCGTGCGTGCGCAGGCCGATGATGCGCTCGATGCGCGCGGCGAGCGACGGATCGTTCCCGACCAGGGTGTGGAACTGGTGCTTTTCCAGGCGCAGCAGTTCGGTCGGTTCGACCGCGACCACATTCGCCGCCCGGGGAGTGTCGCGCAGCACGCCGATTTCGCCGAAGAATTCTCCGGCGCCGAGCTGGTTGATCTCGACTTCGCTGTTGAACTGATCGAGCAACACCGCGACCCGCCCGCGGCGGATGAAATAGATGTGGCCGGCCGCATCGCCGCTGGAAAAGATCCGCTGTCCCGCGGGCACCGCGAGCGCGCTCGCGCTGGAGAGCAGCGACGCGCGATCGGTCTCGGACAGGTGCTGCAGTATTTTCAGCATCGAATCTCCCCTCCCGGGTCAAACCACCTGCGCTGCGCGCGCGGACCGAACCGCGGCTCCTTGCGCAGAGTTTGGTGGCAAGAGTTTATTGGTAAGGCGCCGGGTATTCAATCGTCAGGGCGAGCAGGTTCGCCGATGGCACGCTCGGCCATCAGGAAGGCTTGCGCCGCGAACTCCCGGGCTGGACGCAGGCGGATTTGCGGCGCGCAACCTGTTGCCGGCAGACGGGGAGTTGCGAAGGGCTGGAGAAGCTCGCCCGCCCCAGCGGCACCGCGGTCAGCCGTCGCGTTCTCGGAGCGACTCCCAGAAGTCGACGACGACGAGCGCCAGGCCGCAGACGATCACCACGATCAGCGGGATCTCCTTCAGCTTGACGACGATCGGGCCGAAGTACCCCACCAGCAGCGCAAGGGCTGCGATTCCGGCAATAAGTCTGAAGCGCACGTCTTCTCCTTCGCGCTAGCCCGCGCCTACGTCGAGCCGTACAACAGGTTAGGCAGCCAGTACACGAGCTGCGGAAACGCGTACACCAGAACCATGGCGAAGAAGATCACCGCCAGGAACGGGTAACAGCCGTTGAAGATGTCCACCAGCGTGACCTTGGGTGGCGCGATCCCCTTCAGGTAGTAAGCGGCCATCGCCATCGGCGGGGACAGAAACGCGGTCTGCAAGTTGAGCGCCACCAGGATGCCGAAAAAGAGCGGATCGATCTGAAAGTGCGGCAGCAGGGGC
>JAOUFA010000199.1 GCA_029858545.1 Betaproteobacteria bacterium | reverse complement strand
CGCCGAGCGGGTTCTTGATCTCGTGCGCAAGGTTGCGAATCAGTTCGCGGTTCGCCTGCTGTTCGGAGACCATGCGCTCCTCGCGCGCGAGGCGCAGTTGCTGCTCGATCGGCCTCAGTTCGGCGATCAGGCGCAGGCCCGGGACATCGACGCCCGCCACGGTGCACGAAAGCGGCAGCGGGTCTCGTCCGGCACGCAGGAAATTCACGTTCTGCGCCGAGTAGCTCCAATGCGCGGCGCGCGCCTCGGCCAGCGTGCGGGCAAGCTCGTCACGCTCCGCGAACAGGGCGGGAAAGAGGTGGTCGATGAGGCTGCGCGCGCCGGTCTCGAGCAGGCTCTCCGCGGCGGGATTGGCAAAGCGCACGACCAGGTCTTCGTCGAGCACCACCACCGCGGTGGGAAGTAGGTCCAGCCCTGAGAGAGAAACCTGCATGGCGTGGCCGACCGCTGTGCGTGCCGCGCAGCGCGTCGATCAGCGACTCAAGTTGGCGATTTCGCGCCGCAGGGAGTCGACATTCCTCTGGTGCGCTTCGACGCTGTCCTGGTAGGGCTTCAGGCGCTCCAGAACGCGCGCGTAGTTGCGCTCGTCGCCGTTGCGGATCGATTCCTGTTCGTTCAGTTCGGCCTTCGCCTTGGCGAGCAATTGCTCCTCGCTCGCCAGTTCCTTGTCCAGGATCTCGCGCTGACGATCCTTGGCCGAGGCGCGCGTGGCGCTGTTTTCCTTCGGCCGCCCGGTCGACGCATTGCGCCTGCCGTCCTCGCCCGATTTGACCATCGCTTCGGGCGACACCACGGTCACGCGCTGCCGGCGGACCACCCGGCAGCGTTTCCCCACGGTATCCTCCTTCAGATTGGTGACGTGGGTACCCCCCGCACTGTCCTTGCAGCTCCAGATCGTCTCGATCTTGGTCTGCGCGACCGCCGTCCCGGCCACCGTGGCGAGCACGATTGAAACGACGAGTGATGTGAGTCGGTGCATTTCTACTGGCCCTCCTGACAGGGGGAAGGTGGGTCAAGTCTATGCGAAGCGGCGGGGAGCGGCAAACGCGGTGCGTCGCGGGCCTTGCTAGCCCAAAATTCCCGGACCGCAAATGAAAAAGGACGGGCAGCGCCCGTCCCTTGCCTATCCCGGGGCGGGAGCATCCTGCTCCCCGCCCGCGCGGATCACCTCAGAGGCTGTAGTACATGTCGAATTCGAGCGGATGGGTGGTCATACGGAAACGCGTGACCTCTTCCATCTTCAATTCGATGTACGCATCGATCAGATCGTCGTCGAACACGCCGCCCTTGGTGAGGAAGGCGCGATCCTTGTCGAGATGGGCGAGCGCTTCGTCGAGTGACGCACACACGTTCGGCACCTTCTTCTTTTCTTCGGGCGGCAGGTCGTAGAGGTTCTTGTCGACCGGGTCGCCGGGATGGATCTTGTTCTGCACGCCGTCAAGACCCGCCATCAGCATCGCGGCGAACGCCATGTAGGGGTTGGCGGTCGGATCGGGAAAGCGCACTTCGACGCGGCGCCCCTTGGGGTTCGACACGTAGGGAATGCGGCAGGCGGCCGAGCGATTGCGCGCCGAGTAGGCGAGATTGATCGGTGCCTCGAACCCCGGCACCAGGCGCTTGTACGAGTTCGTTCCAGGATTGGTGATCGCGTTGAGCGCCTTGGCGTGCTTGATGATGCCCCCGATGTAATGGAGCGCGAACTCGGACAGGCCCGCATAGCCGTTGCCCGCAAACAGATTGGTGCTGCCCTTCCACACCGACTGGTGTACGTGCATGCCCGAACCGTTGTCGCCGACGATCGGCTTGGGCATGAAGGTCGCGGTCTTGCCGTAGGACTGCGCGACGTTCCACACCGTGTACTTGAGGATCTGCATCCAGTCGGCACGCTGCACGAGCGGCGCGAACCTGGTGCCGATTTCGCACTGACCGGGGGCGGCGACTTCGTGGTGATGCACTTCGACCACCACGCCCTGCTGCTCGAGCGCAAGGCACATCGCATTGCGGATGTCCTGCAGCGAATCGACCGGCGGAACCGGGAAATAGCCGCCCTTGACCGCGGGGCGATGTCCCATGTTGCCCGACTCATAGTCGATCCCGGTGGACCACGGTGCTTCTTCGGACTTGATCTTCACCGCGCTGCCCGACATGTCGATGTTCCAGGTCACGCCGTCGAAAATGAAGAACTCGGGCTCGGGGCCGAAGAACGCGGTGTCGCCGATGCCGCTCGACTTCAGATAGGCCTCCGCACGCTTGGCGACGCCGCGCGGGCAACGGTTGTACGGCTTGCCGTCGGCAGGCTCGATCACGTCGCAGTTGATGTTCAGCACCGCCTCGTCGCTGAACGGGTCCATGCGCGCCGATTCCGCGTCGGGCATCAACAGCATGTCGGAGGCCTGAATGCCCTTCCAGCCGGCGATCGAGGAACCGTCGAAGGCGTGCCCGCTCTCGAACTTGTCCTTGTTGAATTCGCGCGCCGGAACCGTGACGTGTTGCTCCTTGCCGCGCGTGTCGGTGAAACGAAGGTCAACGAACTTGACCTCCTTGTCCTTGATCGATTTCAGTACCTCGTCCGGCGTGCTCGCCATGTCTGCTTCTCCTGAGTGTCAATGTTGCGCTGAGTGGTTGTCTTCCCGGGCCCGAACTGCCGGCGATGCCAACACTTTCAGCAGGTTCCGTGCCAAGATAATTTCTGACTGCGACAGCTTTCGTCGTCCGCGGCGTGCGATTCTACCGGACAAGCGTTTGCGCACCAATGATGCACCAGTGCAGTGCGAGGATACTTTTCCGCGCACCGCGATGGTGCGCGGGAACCCTGGGGACTAGCCAAGATGAAAGGCGATACGGAAATTGCGGCGATCAAACATGCGGCCCTTCAGCGGGGGCGCGCCCTCGGACTCCCTTATGCGGGCGCGCTGCTCCCGCTCGAGGCCTTTCAACTGGCGCAGGCCGGATGCAAGCTGGTGGACGTGCGCACCCAGGCCGAACTCGACTGGGTCGGCCGGGTTCCGGAATCCCTTTGGGTTGAGTGGAACAGCTACCCCGGCGGCCAGCTCAACGGGCAATTCCTGGCGCAACTCGCGGCGGTCACCCAACGTTCCGAAACGATCATGTTTCTGTGCCGCTCGGGAGTGCGCTCGCACCACGCGGCGAGCGCCGCGACCCAGGCGGGCTGGATCGAGTGCTACAACATCCTGGAAGGTTTCGAGGGCGACAAGGATGCCGGCCAGCATCGCAATAGCCTCGGCGGCTGGCGCCGGGCCGGCCTGCCCTGGGTTCAGTCCTAGCCGTTCAGCCGTCGCTCCAGTCCACCCACCCCGTATAGGCGGTCACCAGGACGGCAATGCCGAAGACAATCCGGTACCAGGCAAAGGGCCGGAAATCGTGCGAGGCGACATAGCGGATCAGCCAGCGCACCACCACGAAGGCCGAGAAGAACGCCGCGACGAAACCGAGCGCGAAGATGCCGAGGTCGGCGGCGGCAAACAGCGCGCGATGCTTGTAGAAATCGTAGGCGCCGGCGGCGATCAGAGTCGGCACCGCGAGAAAGAACGAGAACTCGGTCGCCGCACGGCGCGACAGGCCGAACAGCATCCCGCCGATGATGGTCGCGCCCGAGCGCGAGGTGCCGGGAATGAGCGCGAAGGCTTGCGCGAAGCCTACTTTGAGCGCGTCGCGCCAGGTCATGTCGTCGCTGCGTTCGATGCGCGGCGCGCGATGCCCGCGTCGCTCGACCCACAGGATGACCAGCGCGCCGCCGATGAAAGCGAGCGCCACCGGCACCGGCTTGAACAGCAGCGCCTTGATCATCCTGGAGAACGCGAGGCCGAGTACCGCGGCGGGCATAAAGGCGATCGCGAGATGCAGCCAGAAGCGGCGCGCCGCGGGGTCGCCGGGCAGGCCGCTCACGGCACGCGCGAAGCGCAGGCGATACTCCCACAGCACCGCAAGCATCGCGCCGGTCTGGATCACGATGAAGAAGACCTTGGCGCGCTCGTCGTTGAAGCCGAGCAGGTCTCCGGCGAGGATCAGGTGGCCGGTACTCGAAACCGGCAGGAATTCGGTCAGTCCCTCGACGATGCCGAGAATCAACGCGTGCAGCAGTGCCGGATCATTCATGGGGCGCGCATGGTAGCACGCGCACCATGCGCCTCAGGATCGCGGCTCGTCGAGAAAGCGCCTGATCGTCGGCCAGAACGCGGGGTCGCGGTCGGTCGTATTGTGCGTCGCGCCGTGCAACAAGACCCGTTCTTTCGGTCCGCCCCAGGCTTCGAACAGGCGCCCGGCGTGCGCGGGCGGAATGACCTCGTCGCGTTCGGCGATCAGCGTCAGCAGGGGGGCGCGCAGCGCGGGGGCGAGCGCGATCGAATCGAAGCGGTGCTTGAGCAGCGCGTCGACCGGCAGCCATGAATAATGGTGCTTCGCCACCGCCGCCATGCTGTCGTAGGGCGTGACGAGCAGCACGCCGGCGAGCGGCCGATGCGCGGCGAGGGTCACCGCGACGCCGCTCCCCAGACTGCGGCCGAAGGCGTAGATACGCTTCGCATCGACCCCGGCGAGCGTTTCGGCCCGATCGAACCAGGCGAGGGCATCGGCGAACAGTGCGGCCTCGGTCGGCTCGCCCGCGCTCGCGCCGTAGCCGCGGTAGTCGACGACCAGCCAGCCGACCCCGGGCGTTGCCCCGGCAACCGGATCGCCGACCGAATCCAGCATCCACGAGACCTCCTCGGCATTGCCGCCAAAGTAGATGGCCAGCGGCGCCGGCGCGGCGCCGCGCGGTGTGACGCGCCAGGCATGCAGCCGCGTGCCGTCGGCGGCCTCGAGGTTCAGCTCCTCGACGGCGGGGAAGCGACGTGCGACCTCGGCGCGGCGCGCCTCGCTCAAGGGCTGGCGAAAGAAGAGCAGCTTCTCCTGCGCGAGGTAAAAACCCGCCGGCACCCCGAGGGCGACCAGCAGCGCGAGGGCGGCGAGCGACAAGAGCAAGGCCTCTCCTTTCAGCCCGCCCGCCGCGGTGGAACGCGCCGAGCGCGCACTAGGTCTTATGGTAGATCTCTCCACCCGTCCTCACGAATTCGACCGCTTTCTCCTGCATCCCTTTCGCGAGCGCCTCGTGCGCGGCCACGCCCTGCGTCGCGGCATAGTCGCGCACGTCCTGGGTGATCTTCATCGAACAGAAATGCGGTCCGCACATCGAGCAGAAGTGCGCGAGCTTGGCGCCCTCCTGCGGCAGCGTCGCGTCGTGGAACTCGCGCGCGGTGTCGGGGTCGAGGCCGAGATTGAACTGGTCCTGCCAGCGGAATTCGAACCTCGCCTTCGAGAGCGCGTTGTCGCGGATCTGCGCGCCGGGATGTCCCTTCGCCAGGTCGGCCGCGTGCGCGGCGATCTTGTAGGCGATGATGCCGTCCTTCACGTCCTTCTTGTCGGGCAGCCCCAGGTGTTCCTTGGGCGTCACGTAGCACAGCATCGCCGTACCGTACCAGCCGATCATCGCCGCGCCGATCGCGCTGGTGATGTGGTCGTAGCCCGGCGCGATGTCGGTGGTGAGCGGCCCGAGCGTATAGAACGGCGCCTCGGCGCAGTACTTCAGCTGCAGGTCCATGTTCTCCTTGATCAGGTGCATCGGCACATGGCCCGGGCCCTCGATCATCACCTGGCAATCGTGCCGCCAGGCGACCTGCGTCAGTTCGCCGAGAGTCTTCAATTCGGCGAGCTGCGCCTCGTCGTTCGCGTCGTGGATCGAACCCGGACGCAGTCCGTCGCCGAGCGAGAACGACACGTCGTAGGCGGCCATCAGCTCGCAGATCTCCTCGAAGTGCGTGTAGAGGAAGCTCTCCCGGTGATGCGCGAGGCACCACTTGGCCATGATCGAACCGCCGCGCGAGACGATGCCGGTCAGGCGCTTCGCGGTCAGCGGAATGAACGGCAGGCGCACGCCGGCATGGATGGTGAAGTAGTCCACCCCCTGCTCGGCCTGCTCGACGAGCGTATCGCGGAAGATTTCCCAGGTCAGCTCTTCGGCCTTGCCGTTCACCTTCTCGAGCGCCTGGTAGATCGGCACGGTGCCGATCGGCACGGGGGAATTGCGCACGATCCACTCGCGCGTCTCGTGGATGTGCTTGCCGGTGGACAGGTCCATCACGGTGTCGCCCCCCCAGCGGATCGCCCAGGTCATCTTGTCGACCTCCTCGCCGATCGACGAGCCGAGCGCCGAGTTGCCGATGTTGCAGTTGATCTTCACCAGAAAATTGCGCCCGATCGCCATCGGTTCGATTTCCGGATGGTTGATGTTCGCCGGAATGATCACCCGGCCGCGCGCGAGTTCGTCGCGCACGAACTCGGGCGTGATGAGCTTCGGGATCGCGGCGCCCAACGACTCGCCCGCGTGCTGGCGCTGCAACGCCTCGGGAAGCGACTCGCGCCGCTGATTTTCCCGGATCGCGACGTACTCCATTTCGGGCGTGATCAGCCCGCGCCGCGCGTAATGCATCTGCGTGACCCGGCGGCCCGCGCGGGCGCGGCGCGGGCTGCGCTTCAGGTCGAAGCGCAGTTCGGCCAGCTTCGGGTCGGCGAGCCGGCTGCGGCCGTATTCGGAACTGGGTGCGGCGAGCAGTTCGCTGTCGTCGCGTTCCTCGATCCAGCGCTCGCGCAGCGCCGGCAGGCCCCTGCGGATGTCGATCGTCGCGGCGGGATCGGTATAGGGGCCGGAGGTGTCGTACACCATGATCGGCGGATTTTGGTCGGCCGCCGAACCCCGTGCACCGGG
>JAOUFA010000198.1 GCA_029858545.1 Betaproteobacteria bacterium | reverse complement strand
ACCGCGACCCGTACGGGTGCTTTGGACATGATGACTCCGAATATGTGGTAGTGGGAAAATGGAAGCGGAGGCGGGGCACGATGTGCAGGCTGGCGCAAGCGGCGCGGGCGCGATCAAAGGCAAGAGCAAAACAACAGCGCGCGGCAGCAGGATGCCGCGATGGTAAGCGCCGGGTGGGGCCAAGTCAACGCTCTTGTGTCTTTTATAAGACATAAAACACCATATAGACGAGTCGACCGGGGTATGCTCAAATGCGGCGCGTGAGCTCGCCGACCTTCAGTCCGCTATACCAACAAATCAAGGGCTTGCTGCTTGAAGGGTTGCGTAGCGGCGAGTGGCGTCCGGGTGAGGCCATCCCCAGCGAAGTGGACCTTGCGGCACGCTATCGCGTGAGCCAGGGGACGGTGCGCAAGGCGATCGACGAGCTGGCGGCAGAGAACCTGCTATTGCGCCGTCAGGGCAAAGGCACCTTCGTCGCGACGCACGGCGAGCCTCAGGTGCGTTTTCGTTTTCTGCGACTGGCGCCCGATGCCGGCAAGCCGGTGGTTCCGGACCGCCAGTTGCTCGAGTTTAGGCGTACCCGCGCGCCGGTCGAGTTGGCGCGCGCGCTCGGCTTGCGCGCAGGAGATCCAGCGGTGATGCTGCAGCGCCGGCTCGTGTTTGCAGGCGATCCGGTGGTGTTCGAAGATGTCTGGCTGCCCGGCAATCTCTTCAAGGGGTTGACGCCACAGGCGGTGTCCGAACACAAGGGCGCGCTCTACAACCTGTTCGAAACCGATTTCGGTACGCGCATGGTGCGCGCCGAGGAACGGGTCAAGGCGGTGGCGGCCGATGCGAGCGCCGCGAAACAGCTTGCGGTCGAAATCGGGCATCCGCTGCTGCAGGTCGAGCGGGTGAGTTTTACCTATGGAGACAAGCCGGTCGAATGGCGGCGCGGTCTGTACAAGACCGACCGTTATTTCTATCGCAGCGAGCTCGGCTGATTCGCGGATTGTCGTTCGATTTCGAATCGGGATGTTGCAATGCGGGATATAATCGCCTTATCCCGCGTTTGTATTTCTTCCCTGTTTGTATCTTCCCGCAGCACGGCAACGTGAAGGATGTTCCGGTCATGGCGCAGGCAGCCGCAAAGAAGAAAAGACCCAAATACCTCAATCTTCGCGCACTGTTATTCGAAATCCGCCTTCCCCTGCCTGGTTGGGTGTCGATTCTGCACCGTGTGAGCGGGGCTCTGTTGTTCGCGGCGACGCTCTGGCTTCTGTTCATGCTCGACCGCAGCCTTGCCTCCGAGCAGGGTTTCGCGCAGATCCAGCACTACGCGGCACTGCCGCTCGTCAAGGTTTCCCTGCTGGTCATCGTCTGGGCCTTCTGCCATCACCTGTGCGCGGGCACTCGTTTCCTGCTGCTCGACCTGCACTGGGGTATCGAGAAGGCGGCCTCCTGGCGTTCGAGCGTGGCGGTTCTCGCGGTGAGTCTCGCGCTCACCGCCTTCTTCGGATGGAAGCTATGGTGAAGCGAATCGTCGTCGGCGCGCATTACGGCCTGCGCGACTGGCTGGCGCAGCGCATTTCCGGGGTACTCATCGCCGTCTATGTTTTCGCGATTCTGGTCGCCCTGCCCGGCGGGCGGCCGCTGACCTATGCCGCGTGGCGTGGATTTTTCGAGCAGGGCTGGGTCCGGGTCTCGACGCTGGTATTCGCCGCGAGCTTGGCTTGGCATATGTGGGTGGGCATACGCGACATACTGATGGACTACGTTCAGCCGGTCGGCTTGCGTCTTGCCTTGCATACCGTCGTGCTGCTGACGATTCTCGCCTACCTGGCCTGGGCCATTCACATTCTCTGGAGATAGCGGGTGACATTGCCGGTACGTAGATTCGATGCGCTGGTGGTCGGAGCAGGCGGCTCGGGGCTGCGCGCGTCGCTGGAACTCGCGCGCGCCGACCTGCGCGTGGCGGTACTCAGCAAAGTCTTTCCGACGCGTTCGCATACGGTTGCGGCGCAGGGAGGGATCGCCGCGCCGCTCGCCAACTCGACCGAGGACAACTGGCACTGGCACATGTACGACACGGTGAAGGGCTCCGACTACCTGGGCGACCAGGATGCGATCGAGTACATGTGCCGGCGCGCGAACGAGGTCGTGATCGAACTCGAACACATGGGCATGCCCTTCGATCGCCTCGAGAACGGCAAGATCTACCAGCGTCCCTTCGGTGGACACACGCAGGACTACGGCAGCTCAAAGATGGCGATGCGCTCCTGCGCGGCGGCCGACCGCACCGGGCATGCGATGCTGCACACCCTGTACCAGCAGAACATCAAGGCGAATACCCAGTTCTTCATCGAATGGATGGCGCTCGATCTGATCCGCGGCGCCGATGGCACGGTGCTCGGCGTGGTCGCGCTGGAGATGGAGACCGGCGAGGCGGTGATTTTTCAGGCCAAGGCGACGCTCTTTGCCACCGGTGGCGCGGGGCGTATCTATGCCGCGAGCACCAATGCGTTCATCAATACCGGCGATGGCTTGGGCATGGCGGCGCGCGCCGGAGTGCCGCTCGAGGACATGGAATTCTTCCAGTTTCACCCGACCGGGGTATACGGCGCGGGGGTACTGATCACCGAGGGAGTGCGCGGCGAGGGCGGTTATCTGCTCAACAAGGATGGCGAGCGTTTCATGGAACGTTATGCCCCGAACGCCAAGGACCTGGCGAGCCGCGACGTGGTCTCGCGCGCGATGACCACCGAAATGAAGGAAGGACGGGGCTGCGGCAAGGACGGCGACCACCTGCTGCTCAAGCTCGATCATCTCGGGCCGGAGGTCATCAATCAGCGCCTTCCTGGCATTCGCGAAATCGCGATCAAGTTCGCGAACGTCGATCCGGTGCGCGATCCGGTTCCGGTGGTGCCGACGGTGCACTACCAGATGGGCGGTATTCCGACCAATTATCTCGGCCAGGTGGTCGCGCCGATGAACGGCAATCCCGAGGCGGTCTTGGCGGGTTTTTACGCGGTAGGCGAGTGCGCCTGCGTCTCGGTGCACGGTGCCAACCGGCTCGGTACGAATTCACTGCTCGACCTGGTGGTGTTCGGCAAGGCGGCGGGCGAGCAGATGGCGCGCGACATCCGCGCGCTGCCCGAGGCGCACCCGGACCTGACCGCGGAAGCGGCCGATCGGCCGCGTGCGCGCCTGGCGCGCCTTGACGCCACGACATCGGGTGAATCGGTCCATGTGGTGGGCGCCGATCTGCGCAAAACCATGCAGGCGCACTGCGGAGTGTTTCGTTTTCCGGACGACCTCGCGCAGGGGGTGAGCAGGATGAAGGAGGTTGCCGCGCGCGCCGCGCGCAGCTTCATCGGCGACCACTCGAAGGTGTTCAATACCGCGCGCATCGAGGCGCTGGAACTCGACAATCTGGTCGAGGCGGCGATGTCGACCATGGTATCGGCGGAGGCGCGCAAGGAGTCGCGCGGCGCCCAGTCGCGCAGTGATTATCCGGAACGTGACGACCGGAACTGGATGAAGCACACGCTGTGGTACAAGGAGGGCAACCGCCTCGAGTACAAGCCGGTGCATGCGAAACCCCTCAGCGTCGAGACCTTCGAGCCGAAGGCGCGGAACTATTGATTTGACTCAAAATCGGCGCCGAGTCTGAAGCCGGCGCGAACCGAAGAGCCCCCAGACGATGCGATTCTCCATCTACCGCTACGACCCGGACCGGGACACCAAGCCCCGTATGCAGGACTACGAGGTGCAGCTCGAGCCGACCGACCGGATGCTGCTCGACGCCTTGGTGCGAATCAAGGAACAGGACGACAGCCTGTCGTTTCGCCGCTCCTGCCGCGAAGGGGTCTGTGGATCGGATGCGATGAACATCAACGGCCGGAACGGGCTCGCCTGCATCACCAAGATTGCCGATCTACCCGATCGGGTATTGCTGCGGCCGCTGCCCGGCCTGCCCGTGGTGCGAGACCTGATCGTCGATATGACCCAGTTCTTCAAGCAGTATTATTCGGTCAAGCCTTATCTGATCAACTCTGATGCGCCGCCGGAGCGCGAGCGCCTGCAGTCGCCCGAGGAGCGCGAGGAGCTGAACGGACTGTACGAATGCATTCTGTGCGCCTGCTGCTCGACCTCCTGCCCGTCATTTTGGTGGAACCCCGACAAGTTCGTCGGTCCGGCCGGTTTGCTGCAGGCCTATCGTTTCATCGCCGATTCGCGCGACCAGGCGGCGAGCGAGCGGCTCGACAATCTGGAAGATCCCTACCGGTTGTTTCGCTGCCATTCGATCATGAATTGCGTCGACGCGTGTCCGAAGAACCTCAATCCGACGCGCGCCATCGGCAAGATCAAGGACCTGATGGTCCGTCGCGCGGTGTGAGCAGGATCGTCCTGTGCCGATAGACTGTGGCGTATGAACCGAATTGAGCGCGACAGGTTGATGTGGAAGTGCCGGCGCGGCCTGCTGGAGCTTGATTTGGTGCTCGAAAAGTTCATGCGCTGCGAAGCCGACCGTCTCGGCGAGACCGAGGTGGAATGGCTGGGCGAGTTGCTCGAATTGCAGGATAACGATTTGTGGGACATTGTCGCGGGTCGCAGCGAGCGCTTCGAACCCCGGCATCGTGAGTTGGTCGCCCGGCTGAGGGCGAGCTAGTCCGGCCGCAAAGCCGGTGCGTGTGGTGCACACAGGAGAGAACCATGGACAAGAAGGCGACGCTTAAGCTCCCCGATGGGCGCGATCTCGAGTTTCCGGTGCTCGGCGGCTCGATCGGTCCGGAGGTCATCGATATCCGCAGCCTGTACGGCAAGTCCGGGATGTTCACCTATGACCCGGGCTTCATGTCCACGGCGAGCTGCAATTCGACCATTACCTATATCGACGGCGATGCCGGCGTGCTGCTCTACCGCGGCTATCCGATTGAGCAACTCGCCAAGCATTGCGATTTTCTCGATGTCTGCTATCTGCTGCTGAACGGCGAGTTGCCGAATAAGCCGCAGCGCGACGAGTTCGTCGGTACCGTGATGCGTCATACCATGGTGCATGATCAATTGAATCGCTTCTACATGGGGTTCCGGCGCGATGCGCACCCGATGGCGGTAATGGTGGGCGTGGTGGGAGCGCTGTCGGCCTTCTACCACGACTCGCTGGACATATCCGATCCGGAGCACCGCCGCGTCGCGGCCTTCCGCCTGATTGCCAAGATGCCCACCATCGTCGCGATGGCCTACAAGTACACGGTCGGGCAGCCCTTCGTCTACCCGAGAAATAACCTGTCGTATACAGGCAACTTCATGAACATGATGTTCTCGCTCCCGGTCGAGGACTACAAGGTGAACAACGTGCTGGAGCGCGCGCTCGATCGCATCCTGATCCTGCACGCCGATCACGAGCAGAATGCCTCGACGTCCACGGTGCGCCTGTCCGGTTCTTCTGGCGCGAACCCCTTCGCCTGCATCGCCGCAGGCATCGCCTGCCTGTGGGGGCCGGCGCATGGCGGCGCCAACGAGGCGGCGCTCGGCATGCTCCAGGACATCCAGAAGGCGGGCGGCGTCGCCAAGGTGGGCGAGTTCATCAAGCAGGTGAAGGACAAGAACTCGAACGTCAAGCTGATGGGCTTTGGTCACCGGGTGTACAAGAACTACGATCCGCGCGCCAAACTCATGCGCGAGACCTGTCACGAGGTGCTCAACGAGCTCGGCTTGCACGACGATCCGTTGTTCAAGCTGGCGATGGCGATGGAGAAGATCGCGCTTGAGGACGATTACTTCGTCAGTCGCAAGCTCTACCCGAACGTCGATTTCTATTCCGGCATCGTGCAGCGCGCGCTCGGCATACCGGTGTCGATGTTCACCTGCATCTTCTCGCTCGCGCGTACGGTGGGCTGGATCGCGCAATGGCAGGAGATGATCGGCGATCCCGAGTACAAGATCGGCCGTCCGCGCCAGCTCTACCGAGGTGCGGTGAAGCGCGATGTGAAGCCGATCGGGCAGCGTTAAGCGCTGGGGGGCGGTTTTGTTGGCAATCTCCCCATGTTGCGCAGGGGCGCGAAGCGCAGCGGCACAAAATGGGGAGACCTAGTAGACCCAAGAACCTCGCGACCCGGATTAGGATCCAGGTGTAAATGGACCGAGGTTCTTTTGCAGTAGCCTTCACCGGTACCTCCTTCCCGGAGTAGACACCCATGATGAAGCAGCTCCTCTCCAACTCCCATCTGTTCGGCGGTAACGCACCGTTCGTCGAGGAGCTCTACGAGAATTACCTGGCCAATCCCGGCTCGGTGCCCGATGAATGGCGCGACTACTTCGACGCCATGCAGGCGGTGCCCGGCGAGGGGCACGGCGCCACCGGCAAGGACGTCGCGCATGCGCCGATCGTCGAGTCCTTCGTGCAGCGCGCGAAGAGCGGGGAATTGGGCGTACGCACGGGCGTCGCGCAGGGGCTCGATGAGCGCTTGCAGGTCGCGGCACTGTTGCTGGTCACGGCCTATCGCATCGCCGGTTCGCGTTGGGCGACGCTCGATCCCCTGAAACGCCTGCCGCGGCCCGCCGTACCGGAACTCGAGGCGGGCTACTACGATCTGACCGAGGCCGACCTGGAGCGCGAGGTGAACGCGGGCTCGTTCGTCGGGCTGGAGCGTACCAGCCTGCGTTCGCTGCTGCAGGCCTTGCGCGATACCTACTGTCGCAACGTCGGCTTCGAATACATGTTCATCAGCGATCGCGCGCAGCGCCTGTGGATCCAGGAGCGGATCGAGCCCGAGCGCGC
>JAOUFA010000197.1 GCA_029858545.1 Betaproteobacteria bacterium | reverse complement strand
TCTGCATCAGGTTGACGTAGGTGTTGACCGCGGGATGGCCCGAGGCGATGCGCAGTTTGATGTCGTCGGCGCTCGCGCTGCCGATACCGACGGCAAGAAGCGAACCGAACAGCGCGGTACGGACCGCTTGATGAACCTGGATCATGGGACTCCTCCTAGAGTGGAACCACGTTTATCGATCGTAATTTTGAACCTGATGTTCCAGACTTTCGGCGGGCATGTCAATACGACACAGATCAAAGGGGGCATTTCGCGGCGCTTGTTTCACGCGCTGCTATACTTCGCGCCCCGCTGCGGTGACGGCAAGTCGCCGATTCGCGACGCTTCTTCGATCGATCGTGGCGCGGCCCATCCACGCTCGATCATCGGCCGGCGCAACGAGGTCACGCGCCGCTGCCTGCGCGTGTGGAGCAGGTGTCAATCGAAACGACTCTCGTCGCGGATTCGGCAGGAAAGTGCACGCGGTGACCGCGAAGAGGGCGCCACCCAACGATAAGGAAGAGTAGCCTATGACAACGAAGACGCGCGTCGTCCGGTTCCATGCCGCGGGAAAACCCGAGGTGCTCGGACTCGAAACGATCGATCTGGCCGATCCGGCCGCGGGCGAGGTACAACTGCGCCATACCGCGATCGGGCTCAACTATCAGGACGTCTACCAGCGCTCGGGTTTCTATCCGCTGCCGCTTCCGTCGGGTGTCGGCGGCGAAGCCGCTGGCATCGTCGAACGGGTCGGTGCGGGGGTCACGTCGTTCAAAGCGGGCGACCGGGTTTGTTACGCCGGGGGCGCGCCGGGAGCGTATGCCGAACTGCGCAATATGCCGGCCGATCGCATGTTGCGGATTCCCGCCGGTATCGGCGACGAGACTGCCGCGGCGATGATGCTCAAGGGCATGACCGTCGAGTATCTGCTCAGACGCTGCTATCCGGTGAAGTCCGGGCAGCACGTTCTTTTCTATGCGGCCTCGGGCGGAGTCGGACAGCTCGCCGGGCAATGGGGGCGGCATCTCGGCGCGACGATGATCGGTGTCGCGGGCGGTGCCGACAAGTGCCGGCTCGCGCTGCAAAACGGCTATACGGTGGTGATCGACCGCACGCGTGAGAATATCGCGGCGCGCGTGAAGGAAATTACCGGCGGGGACGGCGTGCCGGTCGCGTACGACTCGGTCGGGAAGGCGACCTTCGCTGCGACGCTCGAAAGTCTCGCTCCGCGCGGCGTGTTCGTCTCGTTCGGCACGACCACCGGCGCGCCGCCTCCGGTGGAGGCGGCGGTGCTGCAGAAGATGGGGTCGCTCTACTTCACGCGCCCGACGCTCGTGACTTACGTCGCGAAACGCGGTGATCTGGAAGCTTCCTCGGCAGCGGTGTTCGATCTCGTCGCGAAAGGCGTCCTGAAGGTCAATATCAATCAGCGCTACGCGCTCGCCGATGCCGCCAAGGCGCACGCCGATCTGGAAGCCGGTCGCACGGTTGGCTCGTCGGTGATCATCCCTTAGCCCGTGCCGCAGCCGCGACGATCGCGTTCACCGCAACGCGATCGCCCGGTTAGCCTGCGGTTCGCCAGTTGGGGTTGATCTCGGCCGGCTCGGTGGCGAGTCCCAGTGTCCGGGCCGCGGTGATCGCGCAATACTCGTCCTTGTCGGAGGTGTCGCCGCTGATGCCGATCGCGCCGATCGCCTGTCCGTCCCGGCTCATGATCAGCACCCCCGATGGAACCGGAATGAAGCGCCCCTGGGAAGCGACCGAGAGCGCGTTGAGGAAGGTCGGTCGCTTCTCGGCCAGCCGATCCTGCAATGCGCGCGTGGGCACGCCCATGCCGAGCGCGGCCCATGCCTTGCCGAAGGCGATGTCGTAGCGCAGCAGTCCGCTGCCATCCTCGCGCTTGAATGCGACCAGGTTGCCGCCCGAGTCGAGCACCGCGACCGCGAGCGGATTGATCCCCTCCTTCGCGCGCACGGCGAGGATCTCATCGATGAGCCGGCTGGCGGTCGCGAGCGGCATGCTGGTGTGTACCGGGAGCGGATAGGTTGCCATGGTAATTCCTCCTGTTGATCTTCGATATTGAAATGAAGTCGATGCCGCCTCGCGACGACCGACGCGCCGCTAGGCCGCCGAACCCAGCTGGCCCACTGCGGCGAACACCGCCTCGATCGACGCGCGCGGGATGTCGCGCACGATGAAGACGATGCGCGATCGGCGCTCATCGCCGTGCCAGGATTCGAGGCGCACCGGCGGATGGAACACATGCTGCGCACCGTGGATCGCCACCGGTCCGGTCTCGCCGGCGACGTTGACGATTCCCTTCACGCGCAGCAGGTCCGGACCGCGCAGCGAGGTGAGCACCTGCAGCGATGTGTTCAACGTGTCCCAGGTGAACGCGGCGTCGAACCAGAGGCAAAACGAGCGGATCGCCGCATCGTGAGCGGATGCGCCGTGGGTAGGCACGGGCGCGCGCACCGCATCGCGCAGGCGCGCTTCGGCGCCCGCCGCGGCGAGCCATCGATCGGGATTGCGCGCCAGGGCCTGCGCGCTCGCGGGTACGATCTCGGCGAGCAGCTGCGGGTCGAGCCGGCCGTCGATCGCGGTGCTGACGAGCGCGTAGGGATTCATCGCCGTCAGGCGCGCGCCGAGCGCGCTCGCCTGCGCGGCGTCGGCGATGTCGGTCTTGGTGATGACGAGCCGGTCGGCCACCGCGGCCTGCTTGGCCGCTTCGAGCAAGTTGTCGAGCTGCCCCATGCCGTTCACCGCGTCGACCAGCGTCACGACCCCGTTGAGACGGTACTGCGCGCTGAGCATGCTGTCGCTGTCGAGCGTGTGCAGCACCGGCACCGGATCGGCGAGCCCGGTTGTTTCGACGAACACACGATCGAAGTCGATCACCTCCCCGGCGCGGCGCCTGACGAACAGTTCGCGCAGCGTTTCCTGCAGGTCGGTGCGCACGGCGCAACACAAACAGCCGTTCGAGAGCAGCATCATCTGCTCGGACGCGGCCTCGACGAGTTCGTGGTCGAGCCCGACGTCGCCGAATTCGTTGATGATGACCGCCGCGCGTTCCATGCCGGGATGCCGCAGCAGCCGGCGCAGCAGCGAGGTCTTGCCGCTGCCGAGAAAGCCGGTGATGATCGTCACCGGCAGCCGGCTTGCGAGCGGATCGCGCGTGCTCGCGGGCGATCCGGCCGCAGAGGGCATCAGAGCGTCATCTCCAGGACATACAACCCGCCGGTGTGCCGATCGACGGTGTAGACGACCTGGCGCTCATCGACGTACACGTCGTTCAGCTGTACCGCGCGCACGGGCGAGTTGCGCGGAGCGCCGGGCACGAAGTACGCCACCTCCTGGGGTTGATAGGGATTGCTGATGTCATAGGCGCGTACACCCGCATTGAAGAAGCTGCCGACGATGATCTGATCGGAGCGCCAGGAAATGGGCAACGGCAGGTTCTCGTGCAGATTATGCGCACCGAAGCGGCCGCCGCGCTTGGCGAACGCATCGTAGGGCGGCGCGGGAAAGGTGCCGATCGGCACCAGGTTGGTTTCCACCCGCGAGTCGACCACCCACACGAGTTTCGGCCAGTCGGCACCTTCGTCCTTGATGCACTCGTCGCTGACGATGAGCAAACCGCGATCGAACAGCGGCAGCACGGTGTGCGTGAAACCGTTGAACGGCGGCGAGTGGCGCCACTGCCCGATCAGCTTCGGCCGTGTCTTGTCCGAAATGTCGAGCACTACCGCGCCGCCGTCTATGTAGCCGACGTACGCACGATCAGGCCGCTCGGGGAAGACGTTCGTATTGTGCGCGCGAAATCCCGCGTCGAAATTCGGTGCGAGTCGCACGGGCGGTGCGGCGTCGTCGCCCTCGCGCGTTCCGGGCAGCCACCAGCGACCCGCCTCGACCGGCTTGGCGGGATCGCGCACGTCGATGATGCGGTAGCACTGATCGTCGAGCGGGTTGCGCGGCTGGAAATCCGGCGCGCCGCTCGCCATGTGCACGTATTCGCCGTCGACGAACCACAGCGCGTGCACTCCCCGCGAATGCGGCCCGGAACAGTCGAAGTGCGAAATGCGCCGGGGTTGTTCGGGGATGCTTACGTCGAAGAGGTCGAAACCCGCTGGTTGGAGTCCTACGGCGCTCGTCTGGTAGGCGACCGCCATCACATCGCCGACCACGTCCAGTGAGTTCGAGCGTACCTTGGCGTGCGGCAGTTCGGTCTGCACGACGACGCGCGGCGCGCGCGGATCGGTGACATCCACGCCGGTGAAGTTCTTCGGCGCCGACTCGTGCGCGAGCCAAAGGATGCGGCGGCTGTCGCGCGTGGCTTGCAAAGCCATGCCTTCGCCGATTCCGCCGAAACCCTCGAGCTCGTGATGAGCGAGAAGACGCATGTTGAGTGCGAGCGTCTGGTCGGCGCGTGCGCCGGCCCCGGGCAGATTCTTTGCCATCCGATCTCCTAAAGGGTGTCTGCATCCGCGCATTGCCGACGACGGCTCGCACGCAGGCGGTGTTCCCCATAATGGTAGCGGCGGCCCGCATGTTGCGCAACGCTCGACCAGAGCGCCACGCGCCGCCGCCGCGGCACGACGCGACGCGTTCGCAATCGGCGCTTGCGTATGCGCTGCCGCCTTGGTATAGGTAGTCCGAGTCGTCCCGCGCGGAGGGACTTCGTGGGTCGCGGTCGCGCGATCCGTGTCAGACCGTTGGTTGTCGGGAGGAGCGGTTCGCCGGGAGTGGGTGCGGCGGACGTCACAAGAATATGCCGGGGACGGCTATGCAAGGTGGAGAACGTGTGCCGCTCGGGCTGGGAACTCGATCGCGTGTGCTCGCGCGCTCGCTGTTGCCGTTTCTGGTCGTCGGCGCCGTCTGGGAACTGGTCGCGCGATCGGGGATCTTTCACGCGCGGTTGTTTCCCCGCCTGGAGGACGTCGCGCGCACGCTGGTGCAGCTCACCCTGGACGGGATCATCCCGCATCACGCGTACGAAACGGTCTATCGGCTGCTCACGGGCTTCGGGCTCGCGGCGGTGTTCGGTGTCGCGATCGGCATTGCGATGGGACGCTCGCGCCGCGCAGAGGACATTCTTCTGCCGCTGGTGAGCATCGGCGCGCCGATCCCCGGCCTCGCCTATGCGCCGCTTTTCCTGCTCTGGTTCGGCCTCGGCGATTTCGGCGCGATCGTTCTGGTCGGCTTTGTCTCGGCGTTTCCCGTCATCCTCAACAGCTGGGCCGGCGTGAAGGCGGTGAAGGAGATCTGGTTGCGCGCGGCACAGGCGATGGGCGCGGACGACCGGCGGCTGTTTCGCCATGTGATCCTGCCCGGTGCGCTGCCGTACGTACTCACCGGGCTCAGGCTCGGTCTCGCGCAGGCGTGGCGCATCCTGGTGGCCGTCGAGATGCTCGCCGCCGTGCCATGGGGACTCGGCTGGCTGATCTTCGGCGCGCGCGAGTTTCTGAATACGGACGTGATGCTCGCGGGCATCACGGTGATCGGCGTGATCGGCCTCGTGCTCGAGAAGCTGGTGTTCGAGCGCATCGAAAACTACACCGTCGTACGGTGGGGGATGATGACCTCATGACGCCCGGACAGCAGCGCAGGCGCTCGGCGCTTCGCGCCGCGATGACGCTTCTGGTCGCCGCGGCGATCTACGAGATGCTCGCGCGCAGCGGCGCCTTTCCCAGGGCGCTCGTGCCGACCCTGCCGACGGTGGCCGGCACGCTCTACGCGATGTTGCTCGACGGCAGTCTGGTGCGGCACACCCTGTATACGATGTATCGCGTGCTGGTCGGACTCGGGCTCGCGGTCGCGATCGGACTTCCGCTCGGCATTCTCATGGCGCGTTTCCGGCCGGTCGAGTATTTCTTCATGCCGCTTGTCAGCGTGCTGATGCCGATCCCCTCGTTTGCCTGGGTGCCGGTATTCATCCTCTGGTTCGGGCTGGGCAATACCGCGACGATCCTGATCGTGGTCTACGCGGCGAGTTTCCCGATGCTGCTCAATACCTGGACCGGCGTGCGTTCGGTGAATCCGCTGTGGCTGCGCGCCGCCGGCGCGATGGGCGCGCGAGGCGGCGACCTGTTCTGGAAAGTCATCGTTCCGGGCGCTTCGCCTTTTATCATTACCGGGTTGCGGCAGGCGTTCCAGCGCTCCTGGGTCGCGGTGGTCGGCGCCGAGATGATCGCGGCCTCGGCCTGGGGGTTGGGGTGGGTGATCTTCGACGCCAAGGAGTTCCTCAATGCGGACATCATGCTCGCGTCGCTGGCAGTGATCGGCGGCGTCGGTTTCGTGTTTGAACGGCTGGTGTTCGGGTCGGTGGAGCGCGCCACCGTGATGCGCTGGGGTATGGTCCGCGCGGCGAAGGATTGATCGGATAGCGATGAGCGATACACACCACATTGAAGCGCGCGACGTGACGCTGGTCTACGACACGCCCGGCGGAAAGGTGCCGGGCGTGCGCGGGGTCAACTTCGCGCTGGGGCGCTCCGAATTCCTGTGCATCGTCGGGCCGAGCGGCTGCGGCAAGACGACGCTTTTGAACATCATCGCCGGATTTCTGCTTCCGGCGACGGGTGAGATCCGTATCGGCGGCAAGGCGGTGAGCGGGCATGGTCTGGACCGCGGCATCGTGTTCCAGGATTTCGCGCAGCTCTTCCCCTGGCGCACGGCGCTCGGCAACGTCGCCTTCGGACTGGAGATGAAGGGTGTCGCGAAGGCCGAACGCGAGAAGATCGCCTTCCAGCAACTCGAACTCGTCAAGCTCGGCAAGTTCGCGCATTCGTATCCGCACCATCTGTCGGGCGGCATGCAGCAGCGTGTGGCGATCGC
>JAOUFA010000196.1 GCA_029858545.1 Betaproteobacteria bacterium | reverse complement strand
CTGTCCTCAAACAATTGCCTCGTCGCCGCGTCCGCCACCCCGCGTCCCTGCATCGCGAGCAGGCTCGACACCACCTGCAGGTTGTTCTTCACGCGGTGGTAGATCTCCTTCAGCAGCACGTCCTTCTGGCGCAACGCCGCCTGCAGACGCTGCTCGGCCCGTTTGCGCTCGGTAATGTCCATGAACGAAACGAGCACCCGCGACAGCGACTGCTCGGCCCCCGGGACGACGGCGAGGCTGAGATCGAGTTGCTTGAGCCCGCCGCGGGGCAGGCGGATCGTGATCTCGCTCCGGAAGCGGGTATGCCCGGCGGCGAGGGCGACGAGTTCCGCCTTGAAAACCGGCAGCGAGTCGGCGGTAAAGTAACTCGGCAGATTGCGGGAGATCTCGGCCTTGTCGTGCGCCTCGAAGAATGCGACGCTCGTAAGATTGACGTCGACGATCCTGACCAGACCCGCGCAGTGCGCGACCTCCTCCGGATGCGCGTCGAGAAACGTCGGCCAGTCGGACACGCCGTCGGCGCGCAGCGCGTCCAGACGCGCCCTGACCGCGGAGAAGTCCTCCTCCCAGACCGCGATCGGGGAATGCTCGAACAGCGAGAAGAACCTGCGCTGGCTTGCCTCGAGCGATTGCAGGGCACGCTTCTCCTCGGTCACGTCGTGCACCACGCAGACCAGCCCGTTGATTCCCGGCGTATCGGGCAGGTAGGTGAAGGTGTCGTCGAAATGGACGATCTCGGCCCCCGGCACCTGCACCCTCAGCGACTCCAGCTTGATCGTTTCGCCCGGGTGGCTGACGACGTAATCGAGCGTCTGCCTGAGCCTTGGCGCGTCAGCGGGGTACACGTATTCGAACGCGCTGCGGCCGATCGCGTCCTCGGGCTCCAGGCCGTAGCGCCGCACCGCGGGACTGTTCCACAAGTTGACGCCGTCCTTGTCGAGAATCAGGATCAGGTCGGTCAGATTCTCGATCAGCGCGCGATGCTTGCCCTCGCTCTCCCTCAGCGCGCCTTCGATGCGCCGGCGTTCGGTGAGATCGCGCGTGATCGTCGATACCGAGGTCACTTCACCGTCGGGACCGCGGTGCGCCATGACCGCCTGCCAGGCGGGGAAACTCGTACCGTCGCGGCGCAGGAACGTCGACTCGCCCTCCCAGGCGCCGCTCTTCATGCACGCGGGCAGCACCTCGTGCAGGATCCGCTGCGCGGTGGCCGCATCGTGGTAGTCCGGGATGCGCGTCGTCGTGACGTCGAAATCCTCCGCGAGGCCCAGCATGCGGCGCCCGCCGGCATTCATATAGGTGATGCGCCCTTGCGGGTCGGCGATCGCGACGAGTTCGGGCGCGGCTTCGATGATGGCATTCAGGCGCTGCTCGGCTTCGAGACGCCGCCGCAGCTGACCGGTCAGCACGCCCAGCTCGTCGAGCGATACCGGTGCGAGTCGCGCGAACGCCGCCTCGCCCGTGCCCTTGCCGCCGATATAGTCGCGCAACGGCTGCAATCCCAGGCTGATGCTGCGCCATGCGAGCCAGGTCCCCACGGCGGCGATGACGATCAGGCCGACCCAGAGAATCACCAGCTCGACCTGCAACGCGCCGGATCGGTTCGCGATGTAGCCGATCAACAGCGTGTCGATCAGGATCGGTGTGAACAGTCCCAGCACGAACAGTTTGGTGGAGAGCGGCGCCGCCACCGTCGCGACGCCGCGCGATGCGAGGTAGCGGCCCACCATGTCGGAGACGTGGTAGAAGATCGGGAAACTGGTGATCAGCACCACCGGCACCAGCCCGGAGATCGTGCGCAGGTGCTCCGCGACGCCGAACGGTCCGCGCACGCCGAGCCGCACGAGAGAGATATTGGCGACCAGCGCGCCGCCGATCGAGTACAGCGTAATGCCGAGCAACGCCCAGCCGAGCAGCCCGCGCAGCCCGCGCGCGGCGCGCGCCGAGCGCGCCTCGGGCGCGAGGGTCGACAACCGCGTGAAGTAGCGCGCCGCGCGACCGGTCAGCGCGAACACCAGCGCCGATGCGGCGAGCACGTAGACGCTGCCGAAGCCGAGGAAAATTAGGTAGAACTCGGGCATCGGGAAATAGCCGGCGACCCCCATCAGCGATCCGCCGACGAAGGGCGGCAGGTAGAGCGCCATCGCCGCGGCCCCATAGAGGCCGCGGCGCAGCTCGCGATCGGTCATCAAGGTCGGATTCCTGGCCATCGCCCCCCCTTTCTCACGCCGCCAGCCGCCCGGCCTCGTGCGCCTCGGGCCGGAACACGATCTCGAACCAGGCGCCGCGCTCGCTGCCGTAGCGCAGCTCGCCGTCCAACTGCCCGACCAGGGTCACCACCAGCCGCATGCCGAGCGTGTCGCTGCGCTGCGCGTCGAACCCCTCGGGCAGCCCTCGCCCGCCGTCGTTCACGCGCAGACTCACCCGGCCGTCGTCCAGGCGCTCGGCGCGCAGCACGATCTCGCCTTTCGCGCCTTCGTCGTGGCCGTGCTTGTAGGCATTCGAAATCAGCTCGTTCAGGATCAGTCCGCAGGGAATCGCCGTCTCCAGCCCCAGCTCGATCTCGGCCGCCTCCACCCGCACCGGCACCTCCTGCGATCGCGGCCGGTGCGCGTACATCAGGTGATCGACCAGTTGCCGCACGTAGTCGCGAAAGCGGATATTGCTCAGGTCCCTCGACTGGTACAACTGTTCGTGCACCAGCGCCATCGATTTGACCCGGTTCGAGCTGTCGGCGAGCATCTGCTTCATCGCCGCGTCCGCCACCCCGCGCCCCTGCATGTTGAGCAGGCTCGACACCACCTGCAGGTTGTTCTTCACGCGGTGGTAGATCTCCTTCAAGAGGACTTCCTTCTCGCGCAGCGAGGCGCGCACGCGCTCCTCGGCGAGCCACTGCGCGGTGATGTCCTGCACCGTGCCGACCGAGCGCAGCGGCTTGCCCGCGGCGTCGAATTCGCTCTCGCAGCGCTCCTCGATCCACTTGATGCGCCCGTCGGGCATCCTCAGGCGGTGCGTGATTTGATACGGTTTGCGATCGGCGAGCGACCCGGTATAGGCCTGGTTCACCGCGTCGCGGTCCTCGGGGTGAATGGCTGCGAGAAACGCCTCGTAGGACGCGCCGAAGTGTTCCGGGTTGATCTCGAAGATGCGAAAGATCTCTTCCGACCAGTGCAGCGCGTTGCTTGCCAGGTCGAGTTCCCAGCTGCCGACTTTGGCGAGCTGCTGCGCGTCGCGCATGCCGCGCGCGCTCGCGCGCAGGCGTTCCTCGGCCTGCCTGCGTTCCGTGATATCGACGATCGATCCCGCCATGCGCACCGGCGCGCCCGAGTCGTCCCACAGCGCCTGGCCGCGCGCGCGGAACCAGCGGTATTCGCCGCTCTTGGCGCGCATGCGAATTTCCGCGTCATAGGGGGCGCGCCGCTCGAGATGGTCCCGCACCGCGCCCAGCACCGGCTGCACATCCTCGGGGTGAAGCAGTTCGCGCCAGGAATCGACGTGCGGTCTGAGCTCGTCGCGCCGATAGCCGAGCAATTCGCAAAATCGATCGGAGAAGAAGTCCTCGCCGGTCAGGATGTTCCAATCCCAGAATCCGTCGCTGCTGCCGCGCGTCGCGAGGGCGAAGCGCTCCTCGCTGCGGCGCAGGTTCTGCAGCGTGCGCTCACGCTCATCGAGCAGGCGGTTGAAATGCACCGCGATCGCCTCGATTTCCGCCGGGCCTTCAAGCCACACCCGCGCGGAGGCGTCGCTGGAGGCCAGCCGCGACGCGGACCGCGCGAGCTGGCGGATCGGGCTGGAAATCATCCAGGTCAGCGCGAGCATCAGCAGCACGACGCCAATGCCGACCGCAATGCTACTTCGCAGATCACCGCGCGAGGCGGCGAGCACCTCTTCCTCGGGCAGGCCGACCGCGACGCTCCAGCCGACGGCGGGCATGCGCAGGAGAGACCAGAGCTGCGGCACGCCAAGAAGGTTGGGCGCCTGGAAGTACGCCTGGTCGCGGTTCCGGATGAACGCGAGTAGTGTCGGCGGCAGCGGTTTGCCGATCCACTGCTCGGGTTCGACCGAGCGCATCAGGTACGAGTACCGCCGGTCGAACACCGTCAGAAACGCGCCGCGCGGCGCGTTTCGGGCAACCCCCTCCTGGAGTTTCAGCAAATCGATGCCGATGAAGAGCAATCCGGTGACCTGTCCGGCGTCATTGCGCACCGGATAGGTGAGATTGGTCACCCAACGCCCGCTGGCACGGCCCAGATAGGCGTCGCTGACGGTGAAGCGGTTGTTCGCCAACCCCTCGCGAAACCACGCGAGCTCGATCGCGTCGGCGGCCCGCGGCATCGCGGCACGCGACGCGGAGGTGCAGATCAGGCGGCCCTTCGCATCGCGCAAGCCCAGCACCGTCGACTCGCGGCGCAGCAGCAGATGTTCCTGGAAGATCGGATCGCAGCGCGCCGGATCGAGGGCGCGCACCGACGGACGCGCGGCGAGCAGCTCGAGCATCGTCGCGCTGTCGCCCAGAAGCGTATCGATCTGCGCCGCGACATCTTCGGCAACGACATGCACCCGCGCATAGGCGGCTTCGCGCGCCTGCTCGCGCTGATGGCTGATGAGCCAGGCAATGCCGCCTGCCGCCGGCAGCAGCGCGGCGACGAGCAGTCCCAGCAATTGCGCGCGGATCGACAGCCGCCGGATTAGGAACAGATGCCGGATTGGCTTCACCGGAGTGTTCAATGCCCGGGTCTGATGCGGCAGCGAGGGCGCCGCTCGATCTTCCGGGAACATCAGGCCGGCTGCAGGGGTGTGAGCCGCGCGCCGGATTCGGGCGGCCGCGCGCGGAACGCGATGTCGAAGCGGGCGCCCGAATCCGGCGCGCGGCCGATCTGCAATTCGCCTTCGAGCTGATCGGCGAGGGTCAGCAGCAGGCGCATGCCGAGCGAATTCGTTTCCCGCGGGTCGAAATCCGCGGGCAGGCCGCGCCCGTCATCGGTCACCGCGAGGCGGACCTGGTCGCCGTCGACGCGCTCGAGCGTGACCGTGATGCTGCCGTGCGCGCCCGGCGCGTACGCGTGCTTGTAGGCGTTCTCGATCAGCTCGTTGAGGAGCAGCCCGAAGGGCACCGCGGTCTCGACGCCGAGATCGATGTCCTCGGCGACGACCTTCACCGGCACCGTGTTGGACAGCGGCCGGTGGCTCTGCATCAGCTGCTCGGCCAGACGCGGCACGTATTCGCGCAGCGCGATCCGGCTGAGGTTCTTCGAGCGGTACAACTGCTCGTGCACCAGCGCCATCGACTTCACCCGATTGGCGCTCTCCATGAACAGGCCGAGCGTCGCCGCGTCCTTCGCCTCGCGCCCCTGCATGCTGAGCAGGCTCGATACCACCTGCAGGTTGTTCTTCACCCGGTGGTAGATCTCCTTGAGGAGCACTTCCTTCTCGGCAAGCGCCGCGCGGATGCGCTCATCGGCGCGTACCGGCTCGGTGACATCCTTCAGCGTGAACAGAAACAGTTCGATCTCGCCGTCGCGGTCGAGGATCGGCACTATCGCGATGTCCCAGTAGGTGGTCCCCCACTCGGGGTGATCCGGAAACACGAATGGCCGCGCGCTGCGGCGATAGATCTTTTTCGCCCTGCGGTATTCCTCGTGTTCGGCCTGGAAATCGGACGGATAGAGTTCGAAATGATTGCGCCCGATGAATTCGGCCACCTCGCGCCGGCCGGCCTTCGCGTAGGTCTCGCTCACGCGGACGAAGTTATAGTCCTTGTCGAGGACGACGATACTTTCGAGCGAGTGGCGGAAGATCAGGTCGAGCAGACGCGCCTGGTCGCCGATGGCCTTCTCCGCGAGCACCCGATCGTTGACGTCCTGCACCACGCCGACGGTGCGCAACGCACGACCGTCGGCGTCGTAGAAGGTTTCGCCGCGCTCCTGCACCCACCTTACCGTCGCGTCGGGCAGGACGATGCGGTGCGTGATGTCGTACTGAACCCGATCGCGCAGCGCGCTCCCGTAGGCGTGCTCGACCGCCGCGCGGTCCTCCGGATGAACCGCGGCGAGGAAGCGCCGATGGGTACTTCCGGGCTCTCCAGGCTCCCAGGGCTCGAGGCCGAAGATCCGGAAGGTCTGGTCCGACCAGGAGAGTTCGTCTTTCGCGAGATCGAGTTCCCAGGTTCCGAGTTTGGCGAGGGACTGGGCGTGACTGAGCCGCGCCTCGCAGCGACGCAATCGCTCCGCGACGGGCGCAGCCGCGGCACGCCGCGGCGAGGTAATGCGCGCCCACAGCGATGCCAGGCCGGCGCCAAGCACAGAACCTACCACGGTGAGATGTCCCATCTGTCGATTGCTCCGTTGCCGCTCGGGAGAAGGGCTTGCGGCGGGCGCCCCGATCCGCCGCGCGGCGACGCTTCGCGCTCCCTGATCTCGAAGCTGCGCAAGCTCAGGCAGTCACCACCTGTCCGTCGGCGCGTTTTCGCTCTTCGATGCGGTGCAATTGCAGGATGTAGTAGGTCGGCCGGCGGTCGCTGCCGCGCACCGCCGACAGGCACAGCAATCCCCACAGGCGGCTTGCCGACTTGTGCGCCAGGCGCTTCTCGAGTTTGATCGACGGCACCTCGTCGGCGTCGAGCTGCGCCAGCGCCGCGCGGTCGATCTGCGCGTGCTCGGGGTGCAGGAGCGACTCCAGGCGCGCGCCGCGGATCTCGGTCTCCGACCTGCCGAGCAGCTCGCCCAGCGCGCGATTCGTCTGCAGCAGCTGACCGTCGGTGGAAACCAGCGCCATGCCGATCGCGGCATGATCGAACGCCGTGTGAAAACGCTCTTCG